>JALYPS010000007.1 GCA_030856285.1 Pseudomonadota bacterium | reverse complement strand
CTCCATCTCGGGCGTGACCTCCTGCGCCAGATTGCGCAGGTCCTGACGCCATTTCTGCAGGCGCATTTCCAGGTTGCCGCCCAGCTGGATGTCGGTGCCGCGGCCGGCCATGTTGGTGGCGATCGTGACCACGCCGGGCAGGCCGGCGTCGGCGACGATATAGGCTTCCTGCTCATGCTGGCGGGCGTTCAGCACGCTGTGCGGAATGCCCTTGCCGGTCCGCACCTCGATGTCGAAATCCGCGTCGCTCAGCGCCTGATAGGCCTTCTTGGCCTCGCGCCGCGCCTTCTCGTCCTCGCTGGTCACCTGCTCCAGCAGATGGGCGTGCTGGGGCTTCAGCGTCTTCAGCGTGACCTCGTACTCATAGGTCTTGAGCAGTTCGGACAGGGTTTCCGACTTTTCGATCGACACAGTGCCGACCAGGATCGGCTGACCCTTGACGTGGCATTCGGCGATCAGGCCGGCGATGGCCTGGTTCTTTTCGGCCGAGGTGCGGAAGATCTCGTCATCGTGGTCGATGCGCTTGACGGGCCGGTTGGTCGGCACTTCCAGGACGTCCATCTTGTAGATGTCGAGGAATTCCTGGGCCTCGGTCGCGGCCGTGCCGGTCATGCCGGACAGCTTCTCGTACAGGCGGAAATAGTTCTGGATGGTGACCGAGGCCAGGGTCTGGTTCTCGGGCATGATCTTCACGCCCTCCTTGGCCTCGATGGCCTGGTGCAGGCCTTCGGACAGGCGGCGTCCGGTCATCATCCGGCCGGTGAACTCATCGATCAGCATGACCTCGCCGGCCTTGATGATGTAGTCCTTGTCCTTCTGATACAGGGTGTTGGCGCGCAGGGCCTGGGTGATGTGGTGAACCAGGGTGATGTTGGCGGCGTCGTACAAACCGGTGGTGTCGGGCGCGAACAGCTCGCGCTGCTCCATGATCTCCTCGATCCTCTCGGAGCCCTCCTCGGTCAGCAGCGCCTGACGCTGCTTTTCGTCCAGATCGAACATCGTCGTGTCGAGGATCAGTTCCTTGATGATCCCGTCGACGATCAGATACAGGTCCGACCGGTCTTCCGTCGGGCCCGAGATGATCAGCGGCGTGCGCGCCTCGTCGACCAGAATGGAATCGACCTCGTCGACGATGGCGAAATGGTGCGGACGCTGCACCATCTCCTTGCGGTCATAGACAAGGTTGTCGCGCAGATAGTCGAAACCGAACTCGTTGTTGGTGCCGTAGGTGATGTCGGCCGCATAGGCCGCCTGACGCTGTCCGGAGGACAGGCCGTTGACGATGACGCCGACCTCCATGCCCAGGAAGCGATAGACCCGGCCCATCCATTCGGCGTCGCGGCGGGCCAGATAGTCGTTGACCGTGATGACGTGGACGCCCTTGCCCGCCAACGCGTTCAGATACACGGGCGCCACGGCGACAAGGGTCTTGCCCTCGCCCGTGCGCATCTCGGCGATGCCGCCATCGTGCAGGATCATGCCGCCTGCCAGCTGGACGTCATACTGGCGCTGACCCAGCACCCGCTTGGACGCCTCGCGGGTCACGGCGAAGGCTTCGTTCAGCACCTTGTCCAGGGTCTCGCCGCCCGCGATCCGGTCGCGGAAGGCGTCGGTCATCATGCGCAGCTCGTCATCCGACAGGGCGGCGAACTTGTCCTCCAGCGCATTGATCTTCTGAACCCGGCTCATGAAGTCCTTGACCTTGCGGTCGTTGGAGGAGCCGAAAATCTTCTTGGCGATGCCGAGCATGGATTATCCGAAGGCGGGCGAGCGACAGGGGCTCTGGTACTGAAAGGTCCCGAAGGAGCGGCGACGACTGCGCGGGGGGAGGGGTTCCGGCGATGACGGCCCGGTGCGCCTGTCACAGGCGCGCGCGAGGGCCGCGCGATCGTTCGAAAACCCCTCGACTTGGGCGCAGGCGGGACTTAAGCACCGGCCTTATCCCTGTCAACGCGAGGGGCTTTGCCGCCCCGTGACGGAGCGCGCCCAAATGCGGCCTTCCAGCCCCTTCGTCCCCGTCCTTCTTGCGGCGTTTCTGGCCCTTGCGGCCTGCAGTCCCGGTGGAGGCTCCGACCGGGCGCCGGAGCCCGGCGACCGGTCGGTGGCCGAGGTTCAGGGCCAGACCATCTGGGCCTCCGACGTCAAGCGCGAGGCGGTGGCTCAAGGGCTGGTCGGCGAGGGCGAACCGCTGGACGTGACCTCCGACCTGTTCCGCCGCGTGCTGGACGAGGTCATCGACCAGAAGCTGCTGGCCCGCGAGGCCGAGCGCCGCGGCCTCGATAACTCCGCCCTCGCCCAGCGCCGGCTCGAGGCGACCCGCGAGCGCATTCTCGGCGACATGCTGGTTGAGACCGTGGTCAACGGCTCGATCTCCGACCGCGCGGTGGAGACCATATATCAGGAGCAGGTGCGTCTGGCGCAGACGTCGGAGGAAATCCGCGTCCGCCTGATCCTGTCGCGTACTCGCCCCGAAGCCGACGCCGTGATCGGCATTCTGGCGCAAGGGTCGGCTTTTGAGGCCGTGGCCGCCGAAAGCTCGATCGACGACGCGACCCGCTATTCCGGCGGCGACCTCGGCTACCGGACGATCGACGTCATGCCGGAAGCCTACAAGAACGCCCTGCGCGACCGACCCGCCGGTTCGACCGTCGGTCCGTTCCAGACCGAGGGCGGCTGGGCCGTGCTGCGGGTCGAGGACCGCCGCCGCGAAACGCCGCCGACGCTGGAGCAGGCCCGGCCCCAGATCGTCCGCTACCTGACCTATGAAGGCGTGCGCCAACTGCTCGAGGAATTGCGCGGCAAGGCCGAGGTCGAGGTGCTTCTGCCCGGCGACACGCCCCGCTCGCAGGAGCCGGCCTCGGCGCCGCGCCCGCCCGCCCCCTCGGCTGGGACCTCGGCCGCGCCCGCGTCTCCGCCTCCCGTCGCTGTGGCTCCTGCTCCCAAGAAGGCGTCATGAGCCGTCCGCCCGAGGCCGGCCGCGCCTCGACGGGCCAGAAGATCGAACAGGCCATCGAAAAGGCCTTCGACCCTCTCGCCACGGCGCTGAAACGCGCCACGACCACGCCGCCGAAGGCCGCGCCGGGCAAGCCGGGGCTTGAGATTTCGCCACTCGCCGTGCCCTTCCCGACCATCCCGCCCATCGGCGGGGTCGAGATCGCTGCGGCCCGGGCCGGCTTCTACAAGCACGAGCGCGACGATCTGGTGGTGTTCAGCTTCGCCCGCGGCACGACCTGCGCCGGTGTCTTCACCCGCCACAAGATCGGCTCGGCCCCGGTCGACTGGTGCAAACGCCATCTGGACGCCTCCGACGGCGGTCAGGACGTGCGGGCGCTGGTGGTCAACGCCGGCTGCGCCAACGCCTTCACCGGCAAGGCCGGGGCCGACGCGGCCCGGCGTACGGCGTCCGAGGTCGCCAAACGATTCGGCTGCCGCCAGCGCGACGTCATGCTGGCCTCCACCGGCGTGATCGGCGTGGTGCTGGACGACCGCAAGATCGTGGCCCGCATGTCCGAGATCGAGGCCGGGCTGGACCCTGACGGCTGGGCCCGCGCCGGCCAGGCCATCATGACCACCGACACCTTCCCCAAGGGGTCGTACGCCGAATGCGAGATCGAGGGCCGCAAGGTCCGCATCGCCGGCATCGCCAAGGGGTCGGGCATGATCGCCCCGGACATGGCCACCATGCTGGGCTTCATCGTCACCGACGCCGCCATCGCCCCGCCGGTGCTTCGCGCCCTGCTGGGCCTGCACGTCCGCACCACCTTCAACAGCGTCACCGTGGACGGCGACACCTCGACCAATGACACCTGCCTGCTGTTCGCCACGGGAACCTCCGGAGCGCCGCGCATCGGCCGGGTCGGCGACCGCCGGCTGAAGGAATTCTCGGCGGCTCTGGACAGGGTCATGCTCGACCTCGCCCATCAGCTCGTCCGCGACGGCGAGGGGGCGACCAAATTCGTCAAGGTCACCGTGGACGGGGCCGCGAGCCCCGCATCAGCACGAAAGTTGGCCAAGTCGATCGCCGACAGCCCCCTGGTCAAGACCGCCCTGGCCGGCGAGGACGCCAACTGGGGCCGGGTCGTCATGGCCGTGGGCAAGACCGAGGAGCCGGTCGATCGCGACCGTCTGGCCATCCGCTTCGGCCCCCACGTCGCCGCCGTCGACGGCGCCCCGTCGCCGACCTACGACGAGGCGAAGATGAGCGCCTATATGAAGAACGCCGAGATCGACATCACCGTCGACGTCGGCTCGGGCCGGGCATCGGCCACCGTATGGACCTGCGATCTGACCAAGCGGTACGTCGAGATCAACGGCGACTATCGCTCCTAGACCGTGCCAGGATTCGGATTTCGGTCCCTTCTGTCTCCAGCGCGGGATCCGCTGCATCGGCGGACTCGCGACGCGACTTCACCGCGGTCGATCAAGGTTTCGCGAGCTCCCGCCCCCGCGGGTGAGGACCGCCTTTTGCGCGCGCGCCATTCACGCTCTAGGTAACGGAATGTCCCGACTCAGCGCCTTTCTACAAGAC
>JALYPS010000509.1 GCA_030856285.1 Pseudomonadota bacterium | reverse complement strand
GGCTGGCTGCTGGGGGTCAAGCTGACCCAGACCGAGTTCAAGGCCTTCATTGAACTGGGTAACATCCCGCCCGGGGCGATGAGCGAGCGGACCCGGATGCTGATGACCTATGCCCTGTGCGGTTTCGCCAACATCGGCTCGGTCGGCATTACGGTGACCGGTCTCAGCGTGCTGATGCCCGAGCGGCGCGAGGAGGTCCTCGGCCTCGTGTGGAAGGGGCTGTTCGCCGGCTTCCTCGCCACGGTAATGACCGCCTGCGTCGTCGGGGCCTTGCCGGGACGCATCTTCGGCCTGTAGCGTTGCAATAAGCAACGGAGGCCGCGATGAAGCTCTACACCTCTCACCGCGCGCCCAATCCGCGCCGGGTCCGCTGGGTGATGGCCGAGAAGGGCATCGAGGACGTCGAGCTGATCGAGGTCGATATCCTGACCGGCGAGCACAAGACGCCGGAATACCGCACCCGCGTCGGCGTGCCCCATGTGCCGGCGTTGGAGCTGGACGACGGGACCACGTTCTCGGAATCGGTGGCTATCTGCCGCTATCTGGAGGCCCTGTATCCCGAGCCCAACCTGTTCGGACGCGACGCGCGCGAACAGGCGGTGATCGAGATGTGGACCCGGCGCTGCGAATTCTATCTGGCCAATCCGATCATGCTGAGCGTGCGCCACTCGCACCCGGCGCTGGCCGCGCTGGAGGCGACACAGATGCCGCAGCTGGCGGAGTACAACCGGGTCGCGGCCGAGAAATTCATGAAGACCCTGGACCGGCGGCTGGCCGAGCACGAATTCATCGCCGCCGACCGGTTCACCATCGCCGATGTCGTCGCCGTGGTCGGTCTGGATTTCGCGCGGCTGATCAAATACCGGCCGCCCGAGGAGCTGACCCATCTGGCGCGCTGGCTGGAGGCCAGTCGGGCGCGGCCTGCGGCGGCGGCAGGCGCCTAGATCAGGACGGTCCGGTCGGGATCGAACGGCCGGCCGTTCCACTCGATGTCGGCGGTCATGGCCTCGGTGAGGGGGAGGCCGGTTCGCAGCGCGCGCAGGCCGAAGAACGCGGCGTCCAGCTGTAGCCCGAGGGCCGGAAAAGGGTCGTTCGGAGCCGACACGACATCGGCGCCGTCGCGTCTCTGGGTGCGCCAGGCCGCCAGCCGGCCCTCGAGCCGGGCGGTCGGCAGGCCATACCGCCAGAGAGCGAGGGCGGCGTGGCGTGTCCCGGCGACGGGCTCGGCCTCGCCGCGTCCCATCAGCGCCCGGCCGAAGGCGGCGCTGCGGTCGAACAGATTGACGCCGCTGGTCGCCCGCGGATTGCACTCGATCAGCCATGGCTGTCCGTCGGCGTCGATCATGGCGTCGCAGGCGATCTGGCCGGTCCCGGCGAAGGCGGCGAGGGCGTCGGCCATCGGTCGCAGCCGGGCAGCCTGCTCCGCCGGGAGAGGCTGGAAGACGTAGCTGGCCCCCCCGGGCAGCCGCCAGTCGGAACCATAGGCGCAGAAGGCGGCGACCCGGCCCTCATGGCAGACGGCGTAGAAGCTTACCTCCTCGCCGATGATCCGGCGTTGGACGACCCATGGCGCGTCGGGCGATGGCGCGATGGCGGCGAGCGCCGAGGGAGGCGGGGCGATCAGGGTGTGGGCGCCGAAGCGTGACCAGACCGGCTTGAACACATGGTCGGCCGGGTCGCCGGAAAAGGCCTCCAGCGCCGCGCGGTCGGCTACCACGACGGCCTCGGGCGCGGGCAGGGCGAGGCGGCGGCACAGGGCGGCGAAGCGGTCCTTGGCGTGCAGGGTCGTCAGCCGGTCCGGCGGCGCGGCGAACAACCGGTCGGAGAAGCCGTCGGCCTCGGCAAGGGCGGCGAGGTGGAAGACCTCTTCGCAGGTCGGGATGATGCGCACGGGATCGAGCCGCTCGATCAGGCCGCGGATGTCGCGGGCGAAGTCGGCTGGCCGTTGCACCGGCGAGGCATGGCGATGCACCGGTCCGGCGGTGCGGGACAGGCGCGCCACCCAGGCCGGGCTGCAATCGGCCAGATGCGGCTCATAGCCGGCGGCGCGCAGGCTGCGGGCCATGTCCAGCGCCGCTACGGACCGGGCGCCGGTGATCAGGACGCGCTCAGCCATCGGACCAGCGCACCCGCCGCCGTTTGACGCCGTCTTGGGCCGGGCGGCCGCCGGCAGTCACGGGGACCGTAACGCCATGCGCGGCGAGGAGAGCCGCGACGGCCGACCGGGAGGCTTCGACCCGGTCCGGGTCCGCCTCGACCGTGACGCCGCGGGGTGCAGCGACCGCACGCCAGTCACGCTCCGGGCCGAGCGCGCCGCTGACGGCGGTCTCGACCTCGCGGGGACAGATCACGGCGCCGGGCCAGCGCCACAGGTCCTCCAGCCGACCCTCGACCGGTTGGACGGCCGTCAGCGGCGAGCCGCATGGGCACGGCGTCGCCAACGGCTCGAGCAGGTCGGGCAGGCGGACGCGGATCATCAGCTGGGTGGTGCGGCGGAGGTCGGTGACGATCGGCAGGAAGCGATTGGTCCTCGACACGGGCTCGCGCTCGATGATCAGCACGTCCTCGTTCAGATGCAGTGTCCCGAGGCGGCACGGCGCCCCGAGAAATCCCTCGGTGGCCTGGTAGATCGGGTCGGGCCGGACGCCCAGGGCCGCAGTGATCCAGCCGCGCTCGGCATCGCCCATCGGCTCGGCGCCGTAGAAGAGGCGGCGCAGCGGCCACGGCTTGTCGGTGCGCCGGGCGAGGTCGGCGAGCACCTGGGTCGGTGCGATCAGGACGTCGGGGGCGAAGGCGCGCAGCCGCTCGAACCGCTCGGCCCCCGGGACGTCGAGGCCGACGAAGAGGAATCGGAACGGGCCTGCCGCCTCGACGTCGCCATACAGCCGATTGTCGGCCCGCAGGCACAGGGCGATCCGTGTCGGCCGGATCAGGGCATCGGCAGGCAGCAGGCGGGCGAGGATATGGCCCACCCAGCCGCCGCGCTCCGCCGCGCTGGTCACGAACA
>JALYPS010000501.1 GCA_030856285.1 Pseudomonadota bacterium | reverse complement strand
GCGACGACATGGACCGCGTCCGCGACGATTTCGTTCAGGCGACGGTCCGGGCGAACGAAGCCGGCTTCGACATGGTCGAACTGCACTGCGCCCACGGCTATCTGCTGTCGTCCTTCCTCACCCCCGTCTCCAACCACCGCACAGACGACTACGGCGGCTCCATCGACAACCGGCTGCGCTTCCCACTCGAAGTTTTCGCCGCCATGCGTGCCGTCTGGCCGGACGACAAACCCATGTCCGTCCGCCTGTCGGCGACAGACTGGATGGACGACGGTCTGACGCCCGAGGACTCCGTCGCCATCGCCCGCGCCTTCGCCGAGGCGGGCTGCGACCTGATTGACGTCTCGGCGGGCCAGACCTCGCCCGACAGCCGCCCGGTCTACGGACGGATGTTCCAGACGCCCTTCAGCGACCGCATCCGCAATGAGGCTGGCGTGGCCACCATGGCCGTCGGCAACATCTATGAGACCGACCACCTGAACAGCATCCTCGCCGCCGGCCGCGCCGACCTGTGCGCCTTGGCCCGCCCGCATCTGGCGGACCCGAACTGGAGCCTGCGCGCGGCCGCCGAGCTGGGTTGGCGCGGGGTGACGCCGCCCGTCCAGTATCTCGCCGGCTTCTCACAGCTGGCGCGCAACCTCGAAAAGCAGCAGCAGGCGGGGCCGGTATGAGCCTGACCGGACATCATGCGGTCGTCACCGGCGCGGGATCCGGCATCGGCCGGGCCACAGCTGAACGGCTGGCCGAGGCCGGCTGTCAGGTGACCCTGATCGGACGCCACATCGGTCGGTTGGCCGAGACCGCGGACCGCATCGGCGACGCCGCCTTCGCCGCACCCGCCGACGTCACCGACCCGGACATTCTGGCCGCCGCCATCGAGGTCGGCCGCGACCGCTTCGGCCCGATCGATATTCTGGTCAACAACGCCGGCTCCGCCTCTTCAGCCCCGTTCCTGAAGACCACGGCCGCCGACCTGCGCGCCATGCTGGCGCTCAATCTCGAGGCGCCCGCCGAGGCCGCGCGTCTGGTCCTGCCGGGCATGTTGACCCGCCGCTGGGGCCGGATCGTCAACGTCGCCTCGACCGCGGGCCTGAAGGGCTACCCCTATGTCTCGGCCTATGTCGCCGCCAAGCACGGGCTGGTCGGCCTGACTCGCGCCCTGGCGCTCGAGGTCGCGTCGAAGGGCGTCACCGTCAACGCCGTCTGCCCCGGCTTCACCGACACCGACCTGGTCGCCCGTTCGGTCGAGGCCATCGCCGGCAAGACCGGCCGCAGCGAGGACGAGGCCCGCGCTGCCCTGGCCGCTTCCAATCCGCAGGGCCGGCTGATCACGCCTGACGAGGTGGCCATGACCATCGTCTGGCTGTGCGGCGACGGCGCTTCAGGCGTCAACGGCGCGGCGCTGCCCATCTCTGGCGGCGAGCTATGAGCCCCGCCGCCGCCCATTTACCGGACCGGTTGGGCGGCGCGCCCGACGGCAAGCGGTCGCTGAGGCTCTGGCTCCGGCTGCTGACTTGCTCGACCCGCATCGAACAGACCGTGTCCCAGCGATTGCGCGACGAGTTCGGCTCGACCCTGCCCCGGTTCGACATGCTGTCGGCGCTGGACCGCGCGGGCGAGACGGGCCTGACCATGGGCGAGGCCGCCGGAATGCTGATGGTGTCCAACGGCAACGTCACTGGCCTCGCCGCCCGGCTCAAGGCCGACGGGCTGATCGAGGCCATGGCCGGCGCCGACCGCCGGGTGCAGCGCGTCCGCCTGACGCCGCTGGGTCAGACCCGCTTCACCGCCATGGCCCGCGCCCACGAACGCTGGATCGAGGCCCTGTTCGCCGACCTGACCGCTACCGAGGCCGACGACCTGACCCGCCTGCTGGAGCGCACCAAGCGGTCGCTTCACGCCACCACTCACGAGGAGCTGAACGGATGAAGGCGCGCGACTACGAGGCGGCCCATTTCCTGTGGTCGGTCGACGACGACGGCGTCGCGACCCTGACCCTGAACCGGCCCGAGCGGAAGAATCCGCTGACGTTCGAGTCCTATGCCGAGATGCGCGACCTGTTCCGCGCCCTGATCCACGCCGACGACTGCAAGGTCGTCATCGTCACCGGCGCCGGCGGCAACTTCTCCTCGGGCGGAGACGTGCATGAGATCATCGGTCCGCTGACCGAAATGGACATGCCGGCCCTGCTGGCCTTCACCCGCATGACCGGCGATCTGGTCAAGGCCATGCGCGCTTGTCCACAGCCCGTGATCGCGGCGCTGGACGGCGTCTGCGTCGGGGCCGGCGCCATCATGGCCATGGCCTCGGACCTGCGCATCGCCACACCCAGGACGAAGACCGCCTTCCTGTTCACCCGCGTCGGCCTCGCCGGCTGTGACATGGGCGCCTGCGCCATCCTGCCCCGCCAGATCGGTCAGGGGCGGGCTTCGGAACTACTGTTCACCGGCCGGGTCATGACGGCCGACGAGGGCGAGCGCTGGGGCTTCCACAATCGCATTGTCGAGGGCGACGCCTTGATGGCGACGGCGCTGGAACTTGCCCGCTCGCTGGCCAAGGGTCCGACCTTCGCCCACGGGATCACCAAGAACCAGCTCAACGTCGAATGGGACATGGGTCTGGACGCCGCCATCGAGTCCGAGGCCCACGCCCAGGCCATCTGCATGAAAACCAACGACTTCCGCCGCGCCTACGAAGCCTTCGCTGCGAAGCGCGAGCCGGTGTTCGAGGGGAACTGAGCATGGGCGACCGCACCTTCCTCGACTGGCCCTTCTTCGAAGATCGCCACCGCGCCTTCGCTGCTGATCTGGAAGCATGGGTCAGTCGGACGGTCGCCATGGACCTGCACGGCGACCACGACCTCGACGGCGACTGCCGGACGATCCTGAAGGCGCTCGCGGACGGCGGATGGCTCAACAACGCCGTGCCGAACGCGAACGGAAAGCTGGACGTCCGCACCCTGTGCCTGGCGCGCGAAACCCTCGCCCGGCGTTCCGGTCTGGCCGACTTCGTCTTCGCCATGCAGGGGCTGGGCTCCGGTCCGATCAGCCTGTTCGGGACGGACGAGCAGAAGGCCCACTGGCTGCCGGGGGTGGCGGCGGGCCAGACCATCGCCGCCTTCGCCCTGTCAGAGCCCGACGCCGGCTCGGATGTCGCCGCCCTGTCGACCTCCGCCCGCCGCGACGCGGACGGCTGGGTCCTCGATGGGGTCAAGACCTTCATCTCCAACGGCGGCCTCGCCGACCGCTACACCGTCTTCGCCCGCACCGGCGAGGCGCCCGGCGCCAAGGGTCTCAGCGCCTTCGTGGTGGATGCGGACACGCCCGGCTTCGAGATCGTCGAACGCATCCCCCTGATGGCGCCCCATCCGCTGGCCACAATCCGGTTCAACGCCTGCCGCATCGACGGCGACGGCCTGCTGGGTCAGCCCGGCGAAGGTTTCCGCATCGCCATGGCGACCTTGGACGTGTTCCGATCCACCGTCGCCGCCGCCGCCCTCGGCTTCTCGCGCCGCGCCTTTGACGAGGCGGCCGCCCGCACCACCGCACGCCAGTTGTTCGGCGCCCCGATGAGCGACCTGCAGCTGGTGCAGGCGTCCCTCGCCGATATGGCGTTGAAGATCGACGCTTCCGCCCTGCTGATCTACCGCGCCGCCTGGCTAAAGGATCAGGGAGTCCCGCGCGTCACCCGCGAGGCCGCCATGGCGAAACTCTACGCCACCGACGAGGCGCAAGCCGTCATCGACGCCGCGGTCCAGCTGTTTGGCGGTCTCGGCGTGGTTTCGGGCCATCCGGTTGAGCGGCTGTACCGCGAGATCCGGGCTCTCCGCATCTACGAAGGCGCGTCGGAGGTGCAGAAGATCGTCATCGCCCGGCAGGCGCTGGCGGCCATGGCGGGAGGCGCCCATGGGTGACACGTCCCACATCGACTGGTTCGTACTGGACCATCTGCCCCCGCCGGAAGAGCAGCCCGAACTGATCTTCAGCCTGCCCGAACTGGCCTATCCGGAGCGGCTCAACGCCGCCGCCGAACTGCTGCGCCGCGCGTTCGCCGCAGCGGGGCCCGAAGCCCGCGCCTTGATCGACTTCGACCATGAGTTTTCGTGGGGCCGCGTCGACGCCATCTCGGACCGGATGGCCCGGGTGCTGGTCGAGGACATGGGTCTGGTCCCCGGCAATCGGGTCCTTCTGCATGGTCCGAACTCGTCCTGGACCGTCCTGTCCTGGTTCGCGATCCTGAAAGCCGGCGGCGTCGTGGTCGCCACCATGCCCATGCTCCGCGCCGCCGAGCTGGCCACAGTCATCGACAAGGCGCAGATCAGCCATGCGCTGGTCTATCAGGCATTTGCGGACGTGGTGGCTGAAGCCAGAGAAACCTCGCCGTCGCTGACACAGGTCATGGACTCCGCCACCCTTCAGAAGGCCGCCCAGGCCTTGCCGATGGGGTTCCGCTTCGAAGCCGTCGACACCGCAGCCGACGACCCGGCCCTGATCGCCTTCACCTCGGGCACCACAGGCAAACCCAAGGGCTGCGTTCATTTCCATCGCGACATCCTCGCCATGGCCGACACCTTCGCTCGCCACGTCGTCGGCCTGACGAAGGACGACATCATCGTCGGCACCCCGCCCATCGCCTTCACCTTCGGCCTTGGCGGACTGGTGGTATTCCCCGCCGCCGTCGGCGCCGCGACCGCCTTCGCCCCCCGGCCCGGCTTCGAGGCACTGGCCGAAACCATCGAACGTCGCGGCGCCACCGCCTTGTTCACCGCCCCGACGGCCTACCGCGCCCTGCTCAAGCTGACAGGCGATCACGACCTGTCGAGCCTGCTCACCTGCGTATCCGCCGGCGAGACCCTGCCCGCCGCCACCTCCGACGCCTGGCTTGAAGCGACCGGCGTCCGCATCATCGACGGAATCGGCTCGACCGAGATGATCCACATCTTCATCTCCGCCTGTGGCG
>JALYPS010000500.1 GCA_030856285.1 Pseudomonadota bacterium | reverse complement strand
GAGCGAGGCTGCCGAGGCGGACCGCACGGCACGGGCGGCCGAGGCTACGGCCTCACAGGCGCGCGAGGCGCGGGCCGGGCTCGCGGCGCGGGCCGAGGGGGCTGCCGAACGCCTGGCCGAGACCGAGGCCAACCTTCGCGAAACCGCTCAGATGTCGCCGGAAGAGCTGGGCCAGAAGCTGACCGACGACGCGATCGCCCGCCCGCCCGACGCCGCGGGGGCCGAGAGCCTGCTCTACGGTCTGGAGCGCGAACGCGAGGCGCTCGGCGCGGTCAATCTGCGGGCCGAGGACGAGGCGGTCGAATACGGCGACCGGCTCAACACCATGAAGGTCGAGCGCAGCGATCTCACGTCCGCCATCGCCAAACTGCGCGACGGCATCGACGAGCTGAACGCCGAGGGCCGCGAGCGGCTGGTCGCTGCGTTCGACGTCATCAACGACAATTTCAAAAGCCTGTTCGAGGCCCTTTTCGGCGGCGGTCAGGCCGAGCTGAAACTGGTCGAGAGCGACGATCCGCTCGAGGCCGGGCTGGAGATCTACGCCTGT
This sequence comes from Pseudomonadota bacterium, assembly GCA_030856285.1. Lineage (GTDB taxonomy): Bacteria > Pseudomonadota > Alphaproteobacteria > Caulobacterales > Caulobacteraceae > Brevundimonas. The sequence continues at coordinate 3,941 of JALYPS010000500.1, read as the reverse complement.
CCGCCCGGCAAGCGGCTGGCGGTCATGAGCCTGATGTCGGGCGGCGAACAGGCGCTGACGGCGGCGGCCCTGATTTTCGCCGTCTTCCTCGCCAATCCGGCCCCGGTCTGCGTGCTGGACGAGGTCGACGCCCCACTGGACGACGCCAACGTCGACCGCTTCTGCCGCATGCTGGACGAGATGCGGAAGCGCACCGACACCCGCTTCATCGTCATCACCCACAATCCGGTGACCATGAGCCGGATGGACCGCCTCTACGGCGTGACCATGCCCGAGCGCGGCGTGTCGCAGCTGGTCAGCGTGGACCTGACGCAGGCTGAAGAGATCGTGGCCGCCTAGTCCGCCTTCGTCGTCTCGCGGACGAAGTGGAAGGCGGTGATCTCATATCCCTCGCGGAAATAGAATCTGTGCGCCCGCTTGCGATGGGTCCCCGACACCAGGGTGAGCGTCGGACAACCGAACGCCTTCGCCCGGCTGTCGAGCCAGCGCAACATCGCCGCGCCGTATCCCTTCGAGCGATGCGCCTCGTCGGACACCAGATCCTCGATCTCGAGACGCCAGCCGCAATAGGTGGTCTCGAACACCCGCCACAGGGCGATCGCGCGGACCTCCCCCTCGTCGACGAGTTGGGCCAGCCGCGCGCCCTCGGCGATCAGGCGTTCGATCTGGGCGGGATAGTCGACCTCGAGCGCCGGACGCAGCTGCCGGTGAAGCGCTTCACCCTCGAGCAGCAGCGGCCGGCGCGTGGCCGGGTCGGACAGCGTCAGGGATTCAAGGGTTCGGAAATCGACGCGGTCGAGGGCGGGCACTGTCATGGCGGCACAGTGCGGGGCGTCGCGCCGGGGTTCAACCCTGCCCCAACACCTCGCACCGCACGAACCAGCCGAAGATCGCCGGGCCCTCGATGACGTAGCGGCGGAACATCCGGCGCGGCTGGCTGAGCAGCCGGTGCAGCCATTCCAGAGACAGCCGCTGGAAGATGCGCGGCGCGCGCTGCTGGCGTCCGGTCAGGAAGTCGACCGAGGCCCCGACGCACAGCGCCACCCCCGTCTTGCGGCCCGCGCCGCGCAGGGCATGGGCGAACAGCTCCTGTTTCGGGAATGAGACGCAGGCCAGCAGCACGTCCCACTCAGCCCCGGCGGCATGGCCGACGGCCGCACGCCAGCCCAGCGTACCGGGCGCCAGCATGGGCGCCTCGAGGAATTTCAACTTCTGGCGCGGATAGCGGGCGGCCAGGGCGTTGAAAGCAGCGCGGTCGGGACCGAACACGGCGATGATCAAGCCTTCCGCGGCAGGACTGGCCAGCAGGTCGGCGGTCATGTCCGATCCCGGATAAACAGGCAGGGTCATCCCGCGCAGCCGGGCCAGATGGCTGAGGATCCGGCTGTCGCAGACCTTCAGATCAGCCCCGGAATAGACCTCACGGGCCACCCGGCCGTCCATCAGCTTGACCACATGATCGACATTGGGCGTCACGACATAGCCATAAGCCCCGCGCGCCATGTCCAGCACCCGCGCCAGCATCTGCGGCCGGTCGCCGTCTGCGAAATCGAGGGTCATAAAGCGGGTCATGGCGGCACTCTAGTCGCCTCGCGGTCAATGGACGGTTACGATGGCGGCATGTTCCTGACCCTTCTTTCGCTGCTGGCCATCGAGCCGGCCCAGCCGCCGCACCGGTTCGTCTTTCTCGGCGCGGGCCGGTTCGCGCAGTACGCCGATCTGGCCAGTCTTCAGCCGGAGGGTCCGGGTGGACGCGTTCGGGTGTTTCAGGTGGCCGAACCCGACTTCCGGGCCGGCGGCACGGCCTATTGGGGCGGCTGGTCGTGGTGGCGGTTCGACTGTGACGCCAGTCAGGTCGACCGGCTCGACTTCGCCGCCGTGCGCGAGGGCGGCGCTGAAGGCCCCGCCACGGCCGACCCGGCGCCGACCTATGAGGCGGTCCCCGGCGGCGACGCCTTCGAAATGCTGGTCGCCGCCTGCAACCCAGACGACTACGACACAGACGCCACGACGCTGGAGGAGGCCGTCGCCCACGGCCGGGCTAATCTGGCGGCTATGGATTAGCCTTGTCATCCCCGACGCCGCGAAGCGGTGATCGGGGACGCTGACACATCAAAAGCCAGCCCTCCAGGAAGCTGCGCAAGCAGCTGCCCGGGAGACAGCCAGCCGCCGACCGCCTCCCGGATAATCGCGCTGCGATTTCCGGGAGCCCCGTCAAAAGCGCCAGCCGTCCCGGCTCTCCGCTTCGCTTCGGCCGGGATGACAAGCTGCGGCCTAGCCCGCCGCCTCCACCATGTCCGCCAGTCTCGCGGTCGCGTCCGGAAGCGCCGCCGACCTCGCCCCCGCGCTCATGGCCGACAGGCGCGCGGGGTCGCCCAGCAACGACAGCAGAGCCGCCGTCAGGCGCTCCACAGTCGCCTCATCTTCCAACACCACCTGCGCTCCTCCTGCATCAGCCAGACTGGCGGCGTTGAAGCGCTGGTGGTCGTCCATGGCGATCTTCAACGGGATCAGCAGGGACGGCAGGGCCGCGACAGCCAGTTCCGAACAGGTCGAGGCCCCGGCGCGGCCGATGACCAGATGCGTCATCGCCAGCCGCCGGGCCATGTCGCCGAAGAAGGGCGCCACCTCGGCCTCGATGCCTGCCGCCGCATAAACCCCGCGGGCGGCCTCCAGCACGTCCGGCCGCGACTGCTGCTGCACCCGCAGGCGTTTGCGCAGGGGCGCCGGCAGGGCGGAGAAGGCTTGCGGCATGGTCTCGGACAGGATGCGCGCGCCCTGGCTGCCGCCGGTGACCAGCACGTTGATCGGTCCTCGCGCGGTCGGCGCGGCGTACGGCCGGTCGAACAGGGCGCGAATATCCGGTCGGACCGGATTGCCGATCAGGGTCAGGCGCGCCTCGACGCCCTGCGGGACCTTCTGCAGGTTCGGGAACGAAGCGGCGACCGCGCCGACCCAGGGGCTGAGCCAGCGATTGGTGCGACCCAGCACCGAATTCTGCTCGTGCAACAGGGTCGGCCGCCCCTGACTCAGCGCGGCGAGCAGGGCCGGGGCCGACGGATAGCCGCCGAAACCCACCACCACCGTCGCATCCAGCCGCGTCAGCGCCTTGCGCGCCTTGAACACGCCGCGCGTGATGGCCACGCCCGCCCTGGCCATCCCGACCGGTCCCCGGCCCGTGGCGGCGTCGAGCGCGATCCGCTCCTCGGCCGGAAAGGCCTGGGCGTAGCTTTCGCCGCGGTGGTCAGTGGCCAGCACGACACGCCAACCGCGCCCCGCCAGCTCACGCGCCAGCGCCTCGGCCGGGAACATATGCCCGCCAGTGCCCCCGGCGGCGACGACGCAGACCTTCGACATAGAAATCCTACGGCAATATCCGCCCGCGATCCGGCAGGCTGGTCCCCGGCTCGTAGGCACCGGGGCGGCGTCGGGTCAGGGCGAGGGCCAGCCCCATGGTCAGCCCCATGGCCAGCATCGACGAGCCGCCATAGCTGATGAAGGGCAGGGTCATCCCCTTGGTCGGGATCAGGTTCAGGTTCACCGCGATGTTGATGCAGGCCTGCAGCCCGATCAGCATGAACAGGCCCGCCGCCGCCGTCTGTTCGAACGGATCGGTCAGCTTCATCGCCCGCCGCATCCCGCGCACGACGATGAAGGCGTAGAGGGCGATCATGGCCAGCGACAGGACGAGGCCGAACTCCTCGGCCCCGACGGAATAGATGAAATCGGTGTGCAGGTCGGGCACCGACCGCTTCATCACCCCCTCGCCGATGCCGCGCCCGACCAGCCCTCCGGCGCGGATCGCCTCGGAGGCGCGATCGATCTGATGGGTGTCGGCAGTCTCGGGCGAGAAGAACCGGCTCAGCCGGTCGCGCATGTGGCCGAAGGCGAAATACAGGCCGACCACGCCGCCCGCCCCCGCCGCCGCCAGCGCCGCCACC
>JALYPS010000489.1 GCA_030856285.1 Pseudomonadota bacterium | reverse complement strand
CTAGTGGCTAGTGGCTAGTGGCTAGTGGCTAGTGGCTAGTGATTGTATGGCTCCTCAACCATTGGAGGAGCGGCATGACTGAGGGCACCGTCACCAACTATCGCGACCTTCAGGTCTGGCGGAAGGCTCTGGATTGGGCCGAAGCGATCTATCAGGCGACGGCGGACTGGCCTCGCGACGAACGGTTTGGCCTGATCAGCCAGATCAGACGTTCCGCTGTATCCGTGGCGTCCAACGTCGCCGAAGGAGCCGCACGAAGAACGACCGGGGAATTCATCCAGTTCGTGGGGGTCGCCCGGGGGTCCTTGGCCGAGGCGGAAACCCAGCTTCTACTCGCCCAGCGCCTTGGGTATGTGCCGGGCAGCGATGCAGATGCTCTTCTGGCGGCTTCCGCCGAGGTCAGCCGAATGTTGGCGGGCTTGTCCGGATCCTTGGGTCGACGCAAAAACGCCTGACCAAAATACCTCGCCACTAGCCACTAGCCACTCGCCACTCAGCGAGCGGCCTAAGCCGCGAGCGAAACCACGCCAGCGTCGATCCAGCGGCGAGCCGCTTTCTGGGCTTCGGCGATCTCGTCCTGCTCCATCTCCTGGCTCATCTCGCGCCGATAGACGCGCGCTTCGATCGAGCCCTTCATGGCGGCCAGGTTGAAGATCATATGGGCCGAGACGCGGTCCATGGGGCAACCGCCCTGGCCACTCGAATACATCATGCCCAGCCGGAACAGGTCGTCGCCGCTCATGTCGGCGGTCGGCAGGGGCAGACCCTGCTCCTGGTCGACTTGCGGCGCGGTTTCTTGCGCGTTCATCACCGTATCTCCCGAACCGGAGCCCTTCTGGCCCCGCCCTCTGAGACGCGATCAAATACCCGCGGTTTGAAGGTAAAGTTAACAGCGAGGGCCCTGGCCGACCTTTTCAGTACAGATCGAGCGAATACTGCCCTCCTGTTCAGACCTCTGAAATAGTTCGGAAATCCCTGATTCATACCTGCTAACGGGGCATGACCGGGAGCCTTACGAACGGTTACCGGGCCCGCTGTCCGAACAGCACCTTGCGCGCCGCCTCGGCCCCTTTGCCCGACGACGCGAGGCTGCGGCGCATGTCGTCGCCCAGCGCCCGACCCGCGATCACGGCGGGCCGCGCGCCCACCCGTTCCATCCAGGCCTTCAGGTTCGGGAATTCCGCCAGATCCTGTCCCTGCAGCTCCGGCAACACCCAGGGCCAGGCCGATATGTCGGCGATGGAATACTCGCCCGCCAGAAAGTCGCGGTCGGCCAGTCGCCGGTCCATCACGCCATACAGACGGTGCGTCTCGTCCGTATAGCGGCGGACGCCATAGGCGATCTGGCGCTGATCCTTGATGATGGCCGGGGCGTACTGGCGGAAATGGTGGGTCTGGCCCGCCATCGGTCCGAGGCCCCCCACCTGCCAGAACAGCCATTGATCGACCTCGGCCCTGCCGCGCGGGTCCTGCGGATAGAACTGGCCGGATTTGGCGCCGAGGTACTGCAGGATCGCCCCGGATTCGAAGATCGACAGCGGCTGGCCGTCCGGACCGTCCGGATCGACGATGGCCGGCATCCGGCCATTCGGGCTGATGGCCTGAAAGGCCGCGGCGAATTGCTCGCCGGCGCCGATGTTCACCGGCTTCATCTCATACGGCAGCCCCATCTCCTCCAGGGCGATCGAGACCTTCCAGCCGTTGGGCGTGGGCCAGTACCAGAGTTCAATCGGCGCGGTCATGCGGGCGTCCTGTGAAGCTGGATCACAGGTGGGTGGATGGCTCCCCGCGCGCAATGCCGCCGCCTCCGATCCTGACATTCGCGTTCAGGGCGAGTTCATTCCCCGGGACAGACTTTGACTCATGATTAACGGGCCGACCCGGTTTTCCGTCGCCGTCCCTCAGTTGGAGAGAATGATCATGAACCGCCTTACCAAGGCCGCCGTGCTCGGACTTGTCCTGGCCACCGCCGCCCCCGTGGCCGCCCAGGCCCAGAGCTGGGGCGACTGGCGCGAAAACCGACGCGACTATCGCGAGGATCGCCGTGAGGACCGCCGCGAGTTCCGGCAGGAGCGCCGCGACGACCGCCGCGACTGGCGCAACGGCGAGTACGAAAGCCGCCGCGATTATCGCGAGGACCGGCGGGAGGACCGGCGTGATTTCCGCGAGGAACGCCGCGACGACCGTCAGGACTTCCGCCGCGACCAGCGCTGGGACCGCAACAATCGCGACTGGTGGCGGGGGCGGAGCGATTTCCGCGATTATCGCGGTGCCCGCAACGGCTACTGGTACGCGCCCAGTTACGGCTACTATCGCGTGGAGCCGCGCTACTACGGCCAGAGCTGGCAGCGCGGTCACTACCTGCCGAACTCGTACCGCAACTATTATGTCCGCGATCCCTATGACTACAACCTGCGTCCGGCGCCGCGCGGCTATCGCTACGTCCACGCCGGCAATGACATCGTCATGATCGCCATCGCGACCGGCCTGATCGCCAGCGTGTTGTCGGGCGTCTACTAGACCTCTGACGAAAATGACTGCGCTCCGCAGGCTCCGGCTCGCGGAGCGTTTTCATGTTCGGGACCAGGGGGATCGCGCGATCCGTTCAGTCATGGTTCATGATGAAGGCGCGACCTTCACGATAAGCCGTCTGCCAGGGACGTGCGGGGAAGAAGACGAGAATGAAACGCTCACTGATGATGGCGGCGGCCATTGCGGCCTTCATGGTACCGGCCATGGCCCCCTTGACCGTCCTGGCCCAGGACGGGGAACGCGAAGGCGGCCGCCCCGGCACTGCCCGCCAAAACGGCGACAACGACGGCGACATGCGGACCGATCGGCCGGATCGACCGGACCGGCCCGACCGTCCGGATCGTCCTGACGGCGGTGGCGACCGTCCTGACCGGCCGGATCGCCCGGATCGGCCCGACAGGCCTGACCGGCCGCAGACGCCGGATCAGCCACGCCCGGATCGCCCTGACAGGCCTGATCGGCCCGACAGACCCGACCGGCCGCAGACGCCGGATCGGCCGCGGCCTGATCGCCCGGATAGACCGGATCGCCCGGACAGACCTGACCGGCCGCAGACTCCCGACCGGCCGCGTCCGGATCGGCCTGACCGGCCAGACAGACCCGACCGTCCCGACGGCCCGCGCGGTCGTGACGACCGGCGTGATGATCGATGGGACCGGCGCGATGACCGTCGGGACCGACGCGACGACCGCCAGGAGCGGCGTCAGGATCGCCGCGAGTACCGGGAGTTCCGCGACCGCTTCAACGGCGACCAATGGCGGCGCAACTGGAACCGCAACCACCGCGGCGACTGGTGGCGTAGCGACCGGCGGTTCCGGGGATACAGCGGCTTCCGCATCGGCTTCTATTTCGCGCCGGGCTACGGCTACTACCAGGTGCCGCGGAACTACTGGGGCCAGCGCTACCATGTCGGCGACTATCTGCCGTCGATCTTCTGGCGCTATCAGCTGAACGACTGGCGCACCTACGGCCTCGGCTATCCGCCCCAAGGCACGCGCTGGGTGCTGGTCGACAACCACATCTATCTGATCGACCAGTACGACGGCTACATCATCGACGTCATCTT
>JALYPS010000466.1 GCA_030856285.1 Pseudomonadota bacterium | reverse complement strand
TTCTTGTGCGGTCGGGTGAGGGGTTTCACTGACGCCGACCGCGCGACCCCTCATCCGACCTCGCTGCGCTCGGCCACCTTCTCCCTCAAGGGGAGAAGGAATCGCGAGGCTGGTGATCCCCTACCCCGCGCTCCTCCCGAAGTCCGCTACCCGGCCCATGACCGCGCGAACCTGCCCAAGCAGTTTCAGCCGGTTGTCGCGTTCCCCGGCGACGTCTGAATTGACCATCACCTTGTCGAAGAAGGCGTCCACCGGCGCCCGCAACCGGGCCAGGGCGGTCATGGCGGCGGCGAAGTCCTCGGTCTCCAGCGCGGCGTCGACGGCGGTCGCGGCGGCGGCGGCGGCGAAGGCCAGGGCGGTCTCGGCCTCGGGCTGGTTCGGCAGGCCGGTCTCGACCATGCCGGTCGGCACGGCGCCCTTCTTCTCCTCGGCCTTGAGGATGTTGGACGCCCGCTTGTACCCGGCCAGCAGATTGGCTCCGTCGTCCGTGGCGAGGAAGGCGTCGAGCGCCTCCACCCGCCGCACGATACGAACGAGGTCGTCATCGCCGAGCGCGAAGACGGCGTCGACGAGATCGTGGCGCTTGCCCTGATCGCGGAGGAGGACCTTCAGGCGGTCGGCGAAGAACTCTTCCAGCTCCCCGCTCAGAGATCCCTCATCCAGCAGGCGATGCACCGGGGGGCCGCCGCAAATCGTCCTCATCGCGGAGTTGAACGCATCTTCGCGGAGCTCCATCCGGACGCCGTTTTCCAGAATGGTGCGCAGCACCCCAAGCGCCGCCCGGCGCAGAGCGAACGGATCCTTCGACCCGGTCGGCTTCTCATCAATCGCGAAGAAGCCGACGAGCGTATCCAGCTTGTCGGCCAAGGCCACCGCCACCGTCAGCGGCGCGGTCGGCACGGTGTCCGCCGGCCCCTGCGGCTTGTAGTGGTCGCGCACAGCATCGGCGACCGCGTCGGACTGGCCCGAGGCGCGGGCGTAATAGCCGCCCATGACGCCCTGCAGCTCCGGGAACTCCCCGACCATGCCCGAGGCCAGATCAGCCTTCGCGATCCGCGCCGCGGCCTCGGCCTGATCCGGATCGGCCCCGACCAGCGGCGCGATCCTACGCGCCAACGCCGCGATCCGCTCGACCCGTTCGGCCAGCGTCCCCAGCTTGGCATGGAAGGTCACGCCCTCCAGCTTCTTCGACCAGACGTCGAACCCCGTCTTCAGGTCCTCGTCCCAGAAGAAGCGGGCGTCATCCAGCCGGGCCGACAGCACGCGGCTGTTGCCGGCGGCCAGCGCCTTGCCGCCGTCGCTGGCCTCGACATTGGCCACCACGACGAAATGCGGCGCCAGCCCCTGCGTCGCCGGATCGCGCACGGCGAAATATTTCTGGTGCACCTTCATCGACAGCCGGACCACCTCGGGCGGCAGGCTGAGGAAGGCCGGGTCCATGTCGCCGAGGATCGGCGTCGGCCATTCGGCCAGCCCCGCCACCTCGTCCAGCAGGCCGTCGTCATCGACCAGCACCAGGCCCTTGTCAGCGCAGACCTTCCGCGCTCCCTCGAGGATGCGCAGCTTGCGATCGGCGACGTCGAGAATGACGTGGTTGGCCTCCAGCTGGCGGCGGTAGTCGGCGAAGTCACGGATCTTCAGCGGGCGTCCGGTGCCCATAAACCGGTGGCCTTCGGTCGCGTCGCCGGTCTCGATACCCTGCACCCGGCCGCCGATCTCCGGCGAGCCGTCGGCCACGGTGAAGGGCACGATCGCCCCATCAAACAGGCACAGGATGCGCTTCAGCGGTCGCACCCAGCGCAGCGTCCCGTCCGCCCAGCGCATCGACTTGGGCCACGGGAAACCCCGGATGATCTGGTCGACCATGCCGGGGATCAGTTCGGTCGTCGCCTGCCCCTTGCTGCTGATCACCGCGAAGAACACCCCGTCGCGCTCGACCAGCTGGTCTCTGGTCAGGCCGGTCTTTCGCAGGAAACCGTCCAGCGCCTGTTCCGGCGCATTGGCCCGCGGGCCCTTGACCTCTTCCTCGCGGTCCGGCGTCGCCGCCGGCAGCCCCTCCACCACCAGCGTCAACCGCCGCGGTCCCGCGAAGGTCGTCAGCGCCTCATACGTCAGCCCGGCCGCCTTCAACCGCTCGGCCGCCATCCGCTCTAGATCACGCGCGGCCCCGCCCTGCATGCGGGCCGGGATCTCTTCGGAGAAGAGTTCGAGAAGGAGTTGAGGCATCAGGCGCGCCCCCTTTCCTGTTCCACCCATTCGGTGGCGCAGGCCTTACAGAGGTCGCGGATGCGCCCGATATAGCTCTGGCGCTCGGCGACGGCGATGGCCCCGCGCGCGTCCATCAGGTTGAACAGATGGCTGGCCTTCAGCACCTGATCATAGGCCGGCAGGACCAGCGCCTGATCCTGCGGCCCCTTCATCGCCAGCAACCGGCCGACCTCGCTGACCATGTCCTCGAACCGGCGCTTCAGCCCGTCGACGTCATAGCCGTG
>JALYPS010000461.1 GCA_030856285.1 Pseudomonadota bacterium | reverse complement strand
CGCCCCGCTCCAGGCGCTCGATCTTGGATGAGTCCTTGTCGACGCAGGTCACGTCATGGCCGAAGTCGGCGAAACAGGCCCCTGAGACCAGGCCCACATAGCCGGTACCAATCATCGCCACGCGCATCGAAACCTGTCCTTCGTCCGTCGGGCGGAGATAGCGAGCGGCCGCGGCTTTGGCCACCCCGCGCCGAACCCCGACCCGACAAAGCAAAACCGCCGGCCCCTTTTGGGGGCCGGCGGCTCTGTGTTGCTGGCCTTCGGCCTTCCGGGTTTAGCGGAAGTTGATGCCGATGGTGGCGCGACGGTTGAGCGGCTCGCGCACGCCGTCGGCGGTCGGGCGGGCCAGGGCGGTTTCACCCTTGCCGTCCAGCGAGATCACGCCGCCGTTGACGCCCTGGGCGACCAGAGCATCAGCCACGGTCCGCGAGCGGCGGTTCGACAGGCCGACGTTGTACGCTGCGGAACCCGAGGTGTCGGCGTGACCGACGACCAGGATACGCGTCGGACGACCCGACTTGGCGTAGTTGGCGGCTTGCGTCACCACCGACGAGGCTTCGGCCGTCAGGTCCGAACGATCCCAGTCGAAATACACCACGAACTCACGCGCGGCCGGAACCTGCGGCGGAGGCGGAGGCGGCGGCGGGGGAGGCGGCGGAGGCGGCGGGGGCGGCGGGGGCGGCGGGGGCGGCGGGATGTACGCCGGCTCGTCCGCACCAAACGCATAGCGCAGGCCCAGCGTCAGGGTGTGGCTGTCGTCATACCGGCCCGTGAACGGACCGGGGTTGTTCGCCGCCACCGAGGTGAACGTCGCGAACTCCATGTTCGACATCAGATAGCGATAGGTCAGGTCAATATGGGCCCGATCGCTGATCGCGAAGGCCAGGCCGGCGATGAACTGCGCCGCCAGCTCGGTCGAGCTGTCGTCCGCGCTGAAGCCGATCGCACGAAGGGCGGGGGTGCCGCCCAGCGTGCCCAGGATCTCGGTATTGACCCGGTTCACGCCGGCGCCGAGGCCGATGAACGGACGCAGGGCCTGACCTTCCATGCCGAAGTCATAGATCACATTGACCATCAACGTGGTCGCGCTGATCTCGCCTTCCGGTCCGGTGCACGCGCTGGCAACCGGGCCGACCTGGCAGATGCCGGTCGGATTGCCCGCAACCGGATTGTCAATCGTCTCGATGTCGTTCGAGCGATAGCCGCCCTCGAGCTCGACACGCCAGTTCTGGTCGAACCGGTAGCCCAGACGGGCGAACGCCGCCCAGTCGTCCTCGGTTTCAATATCGAACTGCGGACCACGCTGGCCGTCAGCTTCAATAGTGCCGAGCGTGTGGTAGCCCGCATCAATCGCGCCGTACCAGCCATTCGGCTCGGCGTTGGCGACGCCGGCTGTGAACAGCCCCGCCATCGCCACGCCCGCGAGAAGTTTCACCTTCATCATATCCCTCATACTCTGTGGTTGCCCGAAGTCCCGTTTATACGGGGTGCTCGAAAGGCCGAACGACAATGTACGGTCCCGGTTCCTCGTTTTAGCTACGAATGTGGCGACTGTGGCGCCATTTCAACACATTGAGCAGGGTTTCCCCAAGCGGAACGGCTGCTAGGAAGCGTTTGGCGACATGAGGAACAGTCTGATGACGATGCGGTTTGACGGGCGTGTGGCGATTGTAACGGGGGCCGGCGGCGGCCTGGGGCGTGAACATGCCCTCGCACTGGCCAAACGCGGCGCAAAGGTGGTCGTCAATGATCTGGGAGGCGCGCGGGACGGTTCCGGCGGATCCGCAACCGCCGCCGAATCCGTGGTGGCCGAAATCGTCGCCGCGGGCGGCGAGGCCCTGGCCAATTCCGCCTCGGTCACCGATTTCGCCGCCGTCGAGGCCATGGTCGGGGCGGCGATGGAAAAATGGGGACGGGTCGACATCCTCGTGAACAACGCCGGCGTCCTGCGTGACAAGACCTTCGCCAAGATGGAGCTGGACGATTTCCGCTTCGTCATGGACGTCCATCTGATGGGCGCCGTCCATTGCACCAAGGCGGTGTGGGATATCATGCGTGAGGCCAACTACGGCCGCATCGTCATGACCACCTCCTCCTCCGGCCTGTACGGGAATTTCGGCCAGTCGAACTACGGGGCGGCCAAGATGGCCCTTGTCGGCCTGATGCAGACCCTGTCGATCGAGGGGGCCAAGAACGACATCCGCGTCAACTGCCTGGCCCCGACGGCCCACACCCGCATGACCGAGGACCTGGGGGCCCGCCTGCCGCTGGACCTGCTGGGACCCGACACGGTCTCGCCCGGCCTGCTGCACCTCGTCAGCGAGGACGCCCCGAGCCGCTGCATCCTGACCGCGGGCGCGGGCGGGTTCGAACGCGCCTATGTGACCATCACCCAGGGCATCCGCGCCGTCGGCGAGGACGCCCCGGAACAGGTCGCCGCCCGCTTCGCCGAGATTTCCGATCGCACCGGCGAGATCGTGCCTGAGATGGGCGCGGCCCAAGGGATGATCGAGCTGACCAAGGCGCAGGCCGCCCACAAGGGGTGAAGGCCTTGCGTTGACGTGGCGGCAGGCGGCTAACCTCAGTTCGAAGAAATGGAGAACTCCCATGCGTGAAGCGGTGATCGTATCGACCGCCCGGACCCCGATCGGCCGGGCCTATCGCGGGGCCTTCAACAACACCCAGGCGCAGCAGCTGGGCGGACACGCCATCCGCCACGCCGTCGCGCGCTCGGGCGTCGATCCGGCCGAGATCGAGGACGTGATCATGGGCGCGGCCCTGCAGCAGGGTTCGACCGGCACCAATGTGGCCCGGCAATCAGCCCTGGCCGCCGGCCTGCCGGTGACCACGGCGGGCATGAGCCTGGACCGCCAGTGCGCGTCGGGCCTGATGGCCATCGCCACGGCGGCCAAACAGGTGACGCACGACGGACAGGTCGTCGCCGTCGGCGGCGGGCTGGAATCGGTCTCTCTGGTTCAGAACCAGAACATGAACCTGTTCCGCTTGCGCGATCCGGAGCTGCTGAAACTGCAGCCGCACATCTACATGTCGATGCTGGAAACGGCCGAGGTCGTCGCCGCCCGCTACGGCATCAGCCGCGACGCCCAGGACGAATACGCCCTGCGGTCCCAGCAGCGCACCGCCGTCGCCCAGGCCGAGGGCCGTCTGGACGCCGAGATCGTGCCCATGACCACAACCATGCAGGTGATGGACAAGGCCACCGGCCAGGCCTCCTCAAAGGAGGTCACCCTGTCGAAGGACGAGGGCAACCGCGCCGACACGACCTTGGAGGGCCTGCAATCACTGAAGCCGGTATTCGGCGGCGGCGATTCGATCTCCGAGGGCCGGTTCATCACCGCCGGCAACGCGTCCCAGTTGTCGGACGGGGCCTCGGCCTGCGTCATCATGGAGGCGAAGGAAGCCGAACGCCGCGGCCTGAGCCCGCTCGGGGCCTACCGCGGCATGGCTGTAGCCGGCTGCGATCCGGACGAGATGGGCATCGGCCCGGTCTTCGCCGTGCCCCGCCTGCTGGAGCGCCACGGGCTCACGGTCGACGACATCGGCCTGTGGGAGCTGAACGAGGCGTTTGCGGTGCAGGTTCTCTACTGCCGCGACCGGCTGGGCATCCCCGACGATCGGCTCAACGTCTCGGGCGGCGCCATATCCATCGGCCACCCCTACGGCATGTCAGGCGCCCGGATGACCGGCCATGTCCTCATCGAGGGCAGGCGGCGTGGCGCGAAATATGGCGTCGTCACCATGTGCATCGGTGGAGGAATGGGCGCGGCGGGGCTGTTCGAAATCTACTGAATTCTGGCCTCGTACTCCGCGCGTCGGGCCTCCATCATCGCGAACCAACGGGCGCGCAGCACAGCGGGACGGCCCGGATAGCGATCATCGAGGAATTCGGCGTCGACAACGCGGTCGGCGCGGAAGGTGCGGAAATCGTCCCGCGTCTCGCACCAGCCGACCAGCAGCCGCGTCGTCTCGCGATAGCCCACCAGACAGGGCCAGATGACGCGCAGCGTCTCCCGTCCCTGCTCATCCGCATAGTGCAGCCGCAGCTTGCGTCCGGCGTGAATCCACGCCCGGACGCGCGACATGTCGACGGTCTCGACCTCATGCCGCCACGCCGGCGGGGTGGCGACGGCAGGCTCCAGCACCACCGGTCGCAACTTCTCCGGCACAGTGGCGGCGATCTTGGCGATCAGGTCTCGCGCGGCGCGGGCCAGAGCGGGATCACCGCGCCCCGCCACCCATTGCGCGCCCAGCACCGCCGCCTCGACCTCGTCCGACGTCAGCATCAGCGGCGGCATGTCAAAACCGCCGTCCAGCACATAGCCGATCCCCGCCTCGCCCCGGATCGGCACTCGCTGGGCCATCAGGGTGGCGATGTCGCGATAGATGGAGCGTTTCGACGTCTCCAGCTCCACCGCCATGGCGTCGGCGGTCACCGGCTTCGAGGACCGGCGCAGCACCTGGATGATCTGGAAAAGCCGGTCGGCGCGTCTCATTCGCCCACTCTGGATGACGACTGCTGACAGCATGCTGGCAGCAAGGTGGCAGTAGTCAAGACAGGTCGGCGGCGAGGGGCCGTCATTCAACGGAGTTTCACCATGCTGACCCTGTTCCACGCTCCCCAATCGCGTTCGAGCCGCATCGTCTGGCTGCTGGAGGAGATCGGCGTCGATTACGACATCCGCTATGTCGACATTTTCCGGGCCATGACGGGCACGGGCGGGCGCGACCCCGCCAATCTGCATCCAGACGGCAAGGTCCCCGCCCTGGCGCACAAGGACGCCCTCGTGACGGAGTCGGCGGCGGTCGCCCTGTATCTGACGGACCTGTTCCCCGAGGCCGGACTGGGCGCCGCGGTCGGATCGGCCGAACGCGCCGCCTATGTGACCTGGCTGGCCTGGACGGCGGGCGAGATGGAGCCGGCCTATTGGGGCAAGATCAGCGGCCAGACCGACGGCGATCCCGTGGCCCAGGCCCGCTATGACGCCGTCATCGCCCGGCTGTTCGGGGCGCTGGAACGTGGGC
>JALYPS010000459.1 GCA_030856285.1 Pseudomonadota bacterium | reverse complement strand
CGCCCCGCTCCAGGCGCTCGATCTTGGATGAGTCCTTGTCGACGCAGGTCACGTCATGGCCGAAGTCGGCGAAACAGGCCCCTGAGACCAGGCCCACATAGCCGGTACCAATCATCGCCACGCGCATGGAAGATAATCCTGAGGTTCAACCATGGCGGGGTTAGCGAGAAGTATGCAGCTTGACCAGAGCGCACGCGCCGGGGCTGGGGGATTTTAGTCGGCGGGAAGCCGATGCGGCAGGCGGTGCGGCAGGCTCAGGGTCAGGATTCGATGTCGACGTCCTTGCGGTCGCGGATAAACAGGAAACCGACCACCACGGTGACCAGCGCCACCACCACCGGATACCAGAGCCCGTAGTAGATGTTGCCCGTGGCGGCGACCATGGCGAACGCTGTGGTGGGCAGGAAGCCGCCGAACCAGCCGTTGCCGATATGGTAGGGCAGGGACATGGAGGTGTAGCGGATGTTGGTCGGGAACATCTCCACCAGCGCCGCCGCGATCGGGCCGTAGACCATGGTCACATACATCACCAGCAGGAAGAGGATGGCGACGACCAGCGGCTTGTTGACCAGGGCGCTGTCGGCCTTGGCCGGATAACCGGCGGTCGCCAGGGCGGCGCCGAGGCCGGCTTCCCATTCGGTCTTGCGGGCGGCGAAATCGGGGCGGGACAGGGCCGCGCCGTCAAAGCTGGTCACGACCACATCACCGATGCGGACCTCGGCCGTCGAACCGGTCGGAGCGGCGATGTTGGCGTAGGTGACGCCCGCCTTGGCCAGATACGACTTGGCCAGGTCGCAGGAGCTGTCGAACACGGTCTTGCCGACCGGATCGAACTGCAGGGCGCAGTCGGCGGGGTCGGCGCGCACGCTGACCGGGGCGCTGGTGGTGGCCGCCGCCAGCTGCGGATTGGCCGCCGCGGTCAGGGCGTGGAACAGCGGGAAATAGGTCAGAGCCGCCAGCAGGCAGCCGACGAGAATGATCGGCTTGCGCCCCACCTTGTCCGACAGCCAACCCCAGAAAACGAAGAAGGGGGTGGCCAGCAGCAGCGCGACGGCGATCAGGATATTGGCCAGCGGGCCGTCGACCTTCAGCGTCTTCTCGAGGAAGAACAGGGCGTAGAATTGGCCGGTGTACCAGACCACCGCCTGACCCGCCGTCAGGCCGACCAGCGCCAGAAGGACCAGTTTCAGGTTCGGCCACCGGGCGAAGCTGTCCTTGAGCGGAGTCTTCGATCCTTTTCCTTCCGCCTTCATGCGAGCGAACGCCGGGCTCTCGGCGAGCTTGAGGCGGATCCACAGCGAGACGCCCAGCAGCAGGATCGAGACGAGGAAGGGAATGCGCCAGCCCCAGTCCTTGAAGGCGTCTTCGCCGACCGCCGTGCGGACGCCGAGGATGACCAGCAGGCTCAGCATCAGACCGGCGGTCGCCGTGATCTGGATGAAGGAGGTGTAGAAGCCGCGCTTTCCGGGCGGGGCGTGTTCGGCGACATAGGTGGCGGCACCGCCGTATTCCCCGCCGAGCGCCAGACCCTGCACCAGGCGCATGGCGATCAGGATCGCCGGCGCCGCGACGCCGATGGCCGCGTAGGACGGCAGCAGGCCGACGACGAAGGTCGACAGCCCCATCAGCAGCATGGTCACCAGGAAGGTGTTCTTGCGCCCCCACAGGTCGCCCAGCCGGCCGAAGAAGATGGCCCCGAACGGCCGCACCGCGAAGCCCGCGGCGAAGGCCATCAGGGCGAAGATATAGCCGGTGGTCTCGTTGACGCCCGAGAAGAACTGGACGGTGATGATCGCCGCCAGCGAGCCGTACAGATAGAAGTCGTACCACTCGATGACCGTCCCGACCGACGAGGCGAGAATGACCAGACGGTCGTCGCGATCGACGGCGTGGTGCCCGGCTGCGGCGCTGTCGGTCATCAGGTCCCTCCCCGGATTCATGTCGGGCTGAGCCTAGACCGGGAAACAGGAAAGCGCATCCGGGCGAAGACGCGTCGTTGACTCCCGTTCCCTTCTGTCTCTGGCTACGGGCCAATGAAGGGGTATCGAATGGCGGACAACGACCTTTACCGGCGCCAGCTTGTGGAACGCCTCGAGCGCGAGAAGGCGGACGCGCATCAGGAGATCGCGAGGGCGCAGGCGGATGAGGCCCGGGCGCGCGCGAAGGTGGCGGACAAGGTCGCGGCCATAGAGCAGGTGATCGCCGCCCGGGAGCCGCAAGCCGACGAATGCAAGCGATGCCGTTTCGAGTTCGGCCGGACCTCGGTCCTCAGGCCCATGCCGTCGAGGTCGAGGGTCGCCCGATTCCAGTGCTCGCTCTGCGGCGAGGAGGAAGAGCGAGCCTGAGGGTCAATGGCGCGCCGGTGACAAGCAAAGCCCCCGCCGCTGGCGCGACG
>JALYPS010000238.1 GCA_030856285.1 Pseudomonadota bacterium | reverse complement strand
AGGGCCCTGGACCTGGACCGCGTCAAACTGCTGGTCCGCCAGCCCGTCATGGTCGATCTGAGAAACGTCTATCGACCCGAGGAAATGCGGGCGCGCGGGTTCCGCTACGCATCAATCGGGCGGGCCTAACGCAGGGAAGCGCGGACCAGTTCGGGGCGTTCGGCGGCGACCGTCTCGGCCTGGGGCAGAAGCACCCGGCCCGCGCCGATGACCACGGTCGCCGTCAGCGCCGCCGAGACCGCGGCGATAGCGGCCAGTTTCACCCCGTCGGCGAATTCCTGATGGTCCGGACGCAAACGATTCCCCTGCAACGAGCGCGCGTCGTTTCCAGCACCAGACGCGTTCCTCCGCAAGTCACGGAACGGTGTCCGACAACAAAAGAGGGCGGAGCCGCAAAGCTCCGCCCTCTTTCTTGTGCGCTAACGCTCGCCGCGCGGCGGCTCGCGGCTTCAGCGCCTAGCCGCGGAACGGACGGATCAGAATCTCGACCCGACGGTTCTCCGCCTTGCCTTCGGCCGTCGCGTTGGAGGCGATCGGGGCGCTTTCGCCGCGGCCGTCGACGTACAGCCGGTCGGCCAGAACATTGCGGCTGACCAGATACTGGGCCACCGACGAAGCGCGCTGGCGCGAGAGGTTCAGGTTGTACTCGTCCGCGCCGTCCGAATCCGCATGGCCGACCACGTCGACAATCGACTGGTCATAGCGGTTCAGCACGCCGGCCACGTCGTCGAGGGTGGCGTAGAAGCGGGTGTTGATCGACGACTGGTTGGACGCAAAGGTCACGTCCGAAGGCATGCGCAGGACCAGGTTGTCGCCCTGGCGGGCGACGCCGACGCCCGAACCCGACAGTTCGGCTTCCAGCTCGCGCTGTTGTCGGTCCATGTACTGGCCGACGGCAGCGCCGCCCAAGGCGCCGATGCCGGCGCCGATCAGGGCGTTCTTGCGGCCCTCTTCGGAGTTCGACGTATTGGTCAGATAGCCCAGCAGGGCGCCACCCAGGGCGCCGGCGATCACGCCCGTGCCGGTGTTGTTGCGGCGCGGCGCGGAGCTGTAGGGGTCGGTGGTGGTGCAGGCGACGCCGCCGAGGAGGATGGTGATCGTCGCGCCCGTAAGGAGGAGCTTGCTACGCATGGAGGGGAGTCCTGTCTGTAAAACCTGTCTGGCGCCGAAACGCGAGCTTACGGTGGAGGTTCCGACCTGTACCGGGGCTGATCAGGCAATCGCCGTGCGCGACCCGGCCGCGGCTTTGCCAAGTTCCCGACTAAGGGCGTATGGAACCCGCCTGTAGCAGAACGACGAGGCCCCCCGTGAGCGCGACACCCAGCCAAGAGACCGCAACCCCCGCCGGCAAGGCGATCGAGCCGGTTTCGATGACCCTGTATGACGCCGACTTCCAGGCGTTCGCCGACAGGTTGGGAACGTCGTTCAAGCGA
The DNA here is from genome assembly GCA_030856285.1 of Pseudomonadota bacterium. Classification (GTDB taxonomy): domain Bacteria; phylum Pseudomonadota; class Alphaproteobacteria; order Caulobacterales; family Caulobacteraceae; genus Brevundimonas. Next base: position 21,388 of record JALYPS010000238.1, on the reverse strand, counting down.
TACGGCTTCGCCGTCATCGCCGACCATGGACTGGACGAGACCGTAATCGACGCCGCCATCGACGCCGCCAAAGCCTTCTTCGCCCTGCCTGAAGAGACCAAGCGTCAGTATCACCAGCCCGGCACCGGCGGCGCGCGCGGCCTGACCCCGTTCGGGGTCGAGGCGGCCAAGGGCGCGGCCTCGGTCGATCTGAAGGAGTTCTGGCATGTCGGGCGAGAACTTCCCGAAGGCCATCCGTACCGCAAATGCATGCGCGACAACGTCTGGCCCACCGAGGTCGAGGGCTTTCAGCCCAATCTGTACGGCATGTTCGCCGCCATGGACGAACTGGGGGCGAAGATCCTGCGCGCCATCGCCCGCTATCTGAAACTCGGCGACGGCTTCTTCGAGGACAAGGTCGAGATGGGCAACTCGATCCTGCGGATGCTGCACTATCCGCCGGTGCCTGCGGGGGCTTCGGGCGTGCGGGCCGGGGCGCACGAGGACATCAATGTCATCACCCTGCTGCTGGGCGCCGAGGAGGCCGGACTGCAGCTGAAGGACGCCGACGGCGAATGGCTGGACATCGCGCCGCCGCCGGGGGCGCTGGTGGTCAATATCGGCGACATGCTGCAGCGGCTGACCAACCACGTCCTGCCGTCGACCAGCCATCGGGTCATCAATCCGGCGCCCGAGCGGGCCAGTTTCGCCCGCTATTCCACGCCCTTCTTCCTGCATTTCAATCCGGACTTCGTGATCGAGACCCTCCCCAGCATGGTCACGGCGGAAAACCCCGACCGCTATGCCGGCAAGGCGATCATGGCCGAGGACTTCCTGACCGAAAGGCTGAGGGAAATCCGGCTGATCTGAAGGTCTGACGACCGGTGCGCCACTAATCCGCCGCTACTGGCGGAGAGACTAGGCGCCCTTGGGAACGGCCTCGACCTATCTTGAGATTCTCAGCTTGGTGATGTCGCGCCCGATGGCGGCGAAGGCTTCCGAGAGGTCCGAACCGCTGGTCGGCAAATAGGCGTGTTCGGGGCTGGTGGCGCAATCCGAGAGAATCTGGGCGGCCTGGCCTCCGGTGGCGATCTGGAAACCGACCGTATAGACGATGATTCCTTGCGCCTTCATGCCCGCGCACAGGGCGGCTCCCTGGTCGAACGGGTCGCCATTGGTGGCGTTCTGGTTGATCTTGTCACCCGTGCCGCCCGAACCCGAACCTGCGTCCTGAGAAATGACGCCGCTGTTGTAGGGCGTGTTGAACTCGCCGTCGGTCATAATGATGACCGCCTTCAGCGTGTCCTCCGGTGCATGGGGGCCGGCCGGGCTGCGGGACCACAGGGTGTTGAAGTTCGGCGACACCGTATACCAGCCCCAGGCCATGCCGATCTGGCCCGCGGTGGAGCCGGTGACTGTCAGGCCGCTGATCAGGGACTTCAACGTGCTCTTGTTGCTGTTCAGCGGCAGGATGGTGGCGGCCGGGCAGGGATTGTACGGGATCGACGGATAGTTGCGCCCGACCCGCGCCGAGCCGGTCGGGGCCGCGTCGGTATAGGCTTGGGCTCCGATGCGCTCGCTGACGCAGGTGCTGATCTCCAGCGCCCGAAGCGTGCCGGACGGATTGGTGAAGACCCGCCACTGGCAGCCGTCCCGGCCGCACCAGCTGGACCCGCCGGAGGAATAGTCTCCCCAGTTCCCGCCATTGACGCCGATCGAATAGGTATTGTCGTCGATTCTCTCGATGACATAGGGCTGGTTGTTGATCTGGGTCATGCCGTTGACCCCGGTGATGTAGACGCCCTCGCCGTCGTTCAGGCCGTGGGTGTTGGCGGTCACGCGGACCGAGCAGTCCGAAAGCAGGCATTTCCGCGCGATCCCGCCAGAGCTGTAGTTGCTGTAGCCGTTGCCCGATGTGGTGTTGACCGCCGACCAGCTGGAGCCGTTCCACGCCTCCAGCGAATAGGCGCTGTTGCTGATCCTGACCACGCGGAACGCGCGGTCATTGATCTGTGTCATGCCGATGACGCCGCTGATCCAGACCCAGTCGCCGGTGACGAAGCCATGGCCGCTGGATGTCACCCTGCCGGGGGTGGCGCGGGTGATGCCGCTGATGGATTTGGAAGAGCCCGTCGTCCACGCCGCCGCCGAGATCGACCGGGAGCCTGTGGGCGTCCCGCGGGCTCCGCTGGCCCAGGAGCCCAGATTCACCCCCATCGAATAGGGCACGATGGCCATGCGAGTGTAATAGGGTGTCTGGACGTTCTGGACGACGATATCGACCAGCTGGGTCGCCGCCGCCTTCAGGTCGATGATCCGCTGTCCCGCCATGGATCCGGTGATGTCGAGGACCAGGCCGACCTCGATGTTCTTGGACGACCGGTCGACCTCGGAATGGGCCCCGACCGGCAGATAGTCGTCCATGAACTTGCCGTAGGGCGGCAGGAAGATGTTGGCGACCAGGGTCTTCACATCGACCCTGGAGTTGGCGATCACCACATTATCGCTGTTCAGGACGAAAGTGGTGTCGGCCTCGCGCAGGATGATCTCGGGATAGGCCTTCAGATTGGCCCGCAATGACACCAGCCCGGCCTGCTGAATGTCGGCGGCGGCCGTATAGGGCGAACGGGCGGCCGACAGGGCGGCGGCGTCCAGCGCATCCTGCAGATTGACCCGCACGGTCGAGGCGCGGTGGATATCGACACCGCCGACCGTCATCAGGATCAGCACAGGCAGGCTGAGGCCGAACAGCATGGCGACATTGCCGCGCGCGTCGGACAGCAGGCGGCGGAGAAAAGTCCTCAGGCTGCGAAGGATGGGCGAAACAGCGCCGCGTCTCATGGTCGTCCATTTCCGCCAGATCGCCGGACGGGATATCCCTGCGGTCGAAGCTTCAGCATCGACCGGCAGGGTTAACGCTTGGTGATCACCGTTCGTCTAGCGAGAGATGCGCAACTGGGTGATGTCGCGTCCGATGGCGGCAAAGGCCTCGGACAACGCCGTGCCGCTGGAGGCGTTGAAATAGCCCGTCGCCGTCGAGGCGCAGTCCCGCAGCAAGGTGTCTGACGCCGCCCCGACGGCGATCTGGAAACCCACCGTATAGACGACGACGCCCTGGGCCTTCATGGCGTCGCACAGGGCCCGGCTCTGGGCGAACGGCTCGCCATTGTCGGGGGAACAGCCGTTGCTGACGTCGCTGCTCGCGCCGTACCCGGCGGCGGTGACGCCCTGGCAGTACGGCGCGTTGAACTCGCCGTCGGTCATGATGATGACGGCCTTCAGCGTTTCCGAGGCGTTGTAGGGCGCGGCGGAGGCCGAGGGCCACATTGCGCTGAAGGTCGGGGACACCATGTACCAGCCCCAGGCAATGCCGATCTGGCCCGCTGTGAAGCCGTTGGTCGACAGGTTGTCGATGTTCGTCTTGATGGTGGCGGCGTCGCTCGACAGGGGGCGGATGATGCTGCTCAGGCAGGAGGCGTTCGCTCCGGGCGTGGTGTTCAGGCTGGGGTAGTGGCGTCCAACCCGTGTGGAAGCGTTCGGCAAGGCCTCAGTGTAGCGCTCCGCGCCCAGTCGTTCTGTGACGCAGCCGCTGATGCTATGCGTCCTCAAATCGCCGTCGCCATTATCGAAGGCCAGGTATTGGCAGCCCTCCCGGGCGCACCATGACAGGCCGCCAGAAGTATAGGCCGTGAGCGAGTTCGAGGTCGGATCGATCGTATAGGTGTTGGTCGTGGCATTGCCGACCAGAAAGGTCTGGTTGTTGATCTGGGTCATGCCGTTGACGCCGGTGACGAAGACGTAGTCGTTGTTGACCAGGCCGTGGCCGGCCGAGGTTATGGTGATCGAACAATCGCTATCCTGGCATTTCTGGACCCGGCCGTTCGTGCCGGAGAATGATCCATAGGTGCGACCATCAACGCGACTTCCGGCCATATTGTAGAGCTCGAAGGTATTGGTGGTCTTGTTGGTGACCCTGTAGGGCTTGTTGTTCAGCTGCGTCATGCCGCTGACGCCGGTGATCCACACCACGTCGTTGTTCTGGAACCCGTGGCTGCTCGAGGTGACCACGACGGGTCGGGCCTGTGTTGCGCCGGTAATGGTCCGTTGGGGGCCAGTGAAGTTGATCGCGGCGCCGGTGATGGCGGTTGATCCTGTGACCGACCCGCGAGCGGCGGTGAGGTAGCTGCCCGGATTCACCGCCATCGACCATGGCACAAGCGCGACCCTGGAATAGTAAGGCGTCTGAACCGGCTGTACGACAAGGTCGACCAGCTCCTTGGCCGCCGCCTTCAGATCGAGCAGCTTCTGGCCGGCCATCGAGCCGGTGATGTCGAGCGCCAGCGAGACCTCGATGTTGCGCGACGACCGATCAACCTCCGAATGAGCCCCGACCGGCAGGTAGTCGTCCATGAACTTGCCGTAGGGCGGCAGAAAGAGGTTGGCCACCAGGGTCATCACATCGACCCTGGAACTGGCGACCACCACGTCGTCGCTGCTCAGGACGAAGCTGGTGTCGGCCTCGCGCAGGGTGATGTTTGGATAGGCCTTGAGGTTGGCGCGCAGCGACGCCAGGCCGACGCGCTGAAGGTCCGTATTGGCCGTATAGGGCGAGCGGGCGGCGGCGAGGGCGGCGGCGTCCAGCGCATCCTGCAGATTGACCCGCACGGTCGAGGCGCGGTGGATGTCGACCCCGCCGACCGTCATCAGGATCAGCACCGGCATGGTGAGGCCGAACAGCATGGCGACGTTGCCCCGCGCGTCGCCGGCCACTCGCCGGGCGAAGGCGCTCAGTCTGCGGCCCAGACCGTCAAACAAGGAAATCCGCCCCATCGCCTCATCCGCCTGTGGTTCAGGCGCGAGGCAGTCTGACCGCGCCTATCCGGGGCAGAATGACCGGGCACGGTTAAGCGAAGCGCCCATACCAAAGGTTAACAGGCGACTTCTTCGCGGAGGGACAGCGGCGGTGCGTGAGCGCGCCTGACTCAGGCCTCCCAGCCGCAATTCTTGCCGCGGTTCTGCGCGGTCAGCCAGGTGTTCAGCGGAGCGAAATAGTCGGCCACGGCCGAGGCGTCGTTCTCGCGCTGGCCGGTGAAAGCCTGCATGGCTTCGGGCCAGGGGCGGGACTGGCCCATCTCCATCATGGCGTTGAAGCGCGCGCCGACCTCTTCGTTTCCGTACACGGAGCAGCGGTGCAGCGGCCCGGTCCACCCGGCCTGCTGGCATGCCGCGCGGTGGAACTGGAACTGGTAGATGTGGGCCAGGAAGTAGCGGGTGTACGGCGTATTGCCCGGGATGTGATATTTCGCGCCCGGGTCGAAGGCGTTCGCCGGACGCGGTCCGGGCGGGACCAGACCCTGGTAGCGCAGCATGTTGGCTGACCAGGCGTCATTGTATTCCGCCGGGCTGGTCTCGCCGCTGAACACGCCCCAGCGCCAGCGGTCGACCATCAGGCCGAACGGCATGAAGGCGATCTTGTCGAGCGCCATCTTGAGCAGGAAGGGGATGTCCTCCGCCTCGCCCGGCACGGACTGTAGCAGGCCGATCTGGTTCAGATAGGTGGGGGTCAGGGCCGACAGGCCGACGAAGTCGCCGATCGCTTCATGGAAGCCGTCGTTCGCCCCGTTCTTGAACAGGAAGGGCTGATCCTTGTAGGCGCGCTGATAGTAGTTGTGCCCCAGCTCGTGGTGGACGGTGTAGAAGTCCTCGGCGTTGACCTCGGTGCACATCTTGATGCGGATGTCGTCGCGGTTGTCGAGGTCCCAGGCCGAGGCGTGGCAGACCACTTCGCGGTCGCGCGGGCGGGTGATCTGGCTGCGCTCCCAGAAGGTGTCGGGCAGCTCGGCCAGGCCCATTGAGACATAGAAGCCCTCGCCGGTCTCGACCATCTTGCGCGCGTCATAGCCCGAGGCGACCAGCCGCTCGGTCATGTCATAGCTGGAGGCGCCGCCGGTGGCCGGGGCCACGACGTCATAGATGTTGCCCCACTGCTGCGACCACATATTGCCCAGCAGGTCGGCGCGGATCGGGCCGTTCTCGGGCTGGACCGCGTCGCCGTAGCGGTCGTTGAGGCGTCCGCGGACGTAGCAGTGCAGGTTTTCATAGAAGGGTTTGACCTGCTCCCACAGCCGGTCGGTCTCGGCGGCGAAGGCGTCGGGCTCCATGTCATAGCCGGCCCGCCACATGGCCCCGGTGTCGGCGAAACCCAGTTCGGTCGCCCCCTCGTTGGCGATCGCGACCATGCGGGCGTAGTCGGTCGCCATGACCGGCGAGATGGTGCGCCAGCCTTCGTACAGGGCGCGGGCCTGGGCAGGATCACGGGTCGTGGCCAGCAGGGCCGAGGCCTCCTCAAGCGTGATCTGGCGGCCCTGATATTCGAACTTTCCGGTGGCGTAGGTGGAATCCAGCCGGGTCGTGATGTCGGCCAGTTCGCCGGCGGCGCCGGGGCGGTTGGGGGCCGGCAGGACGATTCCGAGGCGCAGCAGGTTCAGCTTGCGGCGCACGTCCGCGGGCACCTCGACGTCGTTGAACTGCGCCGCGCCGTTGGCCAGCTCCACCTGCAGCTCGGTGTATTCGGCGTTGATCCGGCTCTCGAGCCACATGGTGTCGTGTGTGATGTTGGTGGCGCGGGCCCACTGGATGCGGGCCGCCTCTTCGCTGAGGGCGGCGAGGCGGGTCTCTGCGGTGGCGACGAAGGCGACGGCGCTCTCGGCCGTCGCGGGCGGCCTCGCCGAAATGGGGACCGGGACAGCCTCGGCGGTCTCGCCGGAGCCGTTCATGCCCAGGCTGGCGCAACCGGCTGTCAGGGTCAGGGCGCAGACGGCGGTGGCCGTCATCAGGGAGCGTTTCATGGATATTTCCTCCTTGCGCGGTCTGACGCCGCGCCGTTGGGCGGGCAGGTGAAGGGAGGGGAGCCGTTGCGTCAAGCGGGGCCGTTCACCCAACGACGCAGGCGGCCAGACCCTGTTCGCGCACCGTGCCCATGGCGGCCTGGATGCGCGAGGTGCGGCGGCGGACATAGGGGCCGGGCGAGGAGGCGCTGTAACGCCGCGGCGAGGGCAGGATGGCGGCCAGCCGCGCGGCCTCGCGGGCGCTCAGATCATGCGCCGGCTTGCCGAACCAGTGCTGCGAGGCGGCCTCGGCGCCGTAAACGCCGGGGGCCCATTCGGCGACGTTCAGATAGACCTCCATGATCCGCCGCTTGCCCCAGACCGTCTCGATGGCGACGGTGTAGCCGGCCTCAAGCCCCTTGCGGACCCAGTCGCGGCCCGGCCACAGGAAGGCGTTCTTGGCCGTCTGCTGGCTGATGGTCGAACCGCCCCGGATGCGGGTCGAGCCGCGCTTCTCGGATCGGGCGTTGGCCCTCAGGGCGCGTTCGATGGCCTTCATGTCAAAGCCGCTGTGAGCGCAGAAGGTTGAGTCCTCCGAGGCGATCACGGCCTGGACCAGCCGGGGCGAGATGTCGTCGAGGGGGCGCCAGCGGTAGGACAGGCCTTCGCCGCCGACGGCGCGGTTGACCATCAGGAAGGTGGTCGGAGGGGCGATCCAGCGCTGGATAAGGATGCTGCTCGAGCCGAGCAGGATCAGCAGCAGGAACAGGGTCAGCACGGGGCGCCCCTTCTTCACGGTTCTGGTCACCCCTGACATGGGGGGATGGTGGCTTGGTCGCGCAGGGGGAGCAAGCGCCCTTCTCCCATCGGGAGCGGCGTCAGATGTTGGCCACGCCGGCGTTTCCGTCCTCGTCGGCCCAGGCGACACGCGTCGCGTCCGCGCTCATGGCCAGGGCGGTGATCGGGGCGCCCTTGTCGGCCTTGAGGAAATTCAGACCCTGACCCGCCGGATCGGCCAGCCAGACGCGGCCGTCGTTCAGGCCGGCGGCCAGAACGCCATGTTTCGGCTGTGAGGCGACGAGGGCGACCAGACTGCCCTCGTCGAAACCGATCTCGGTGGCTTCGCGGCCCATGGGTCCGTTGGAGCCGACGAAGGGCCAGAGGACCGCGCCCTGGGCGCCGGATGTGGCGAGCAGCTGTCCGTTGGACAGGAAGCTGACGGCCCGGACCTTGGACGGATAGCCGCCCATTCGCATGTTCTTCTGGTCCTTCAGCCGCCAGCCGTGGAGCTGGGAATCCTGCATGGCGGTGACCACGAAGGCCCCGTCGGGCGAGAAGGTCACGGCGGTGTGCGACCCGGCCCATTTGAGGAAGGTCGGCTTCTGTTCGGCGATCCGCGCGAACCACAGGGCCGCGCCGCCGTAGGTCGAGGTCGCGATGCGCCGGCCCTTCGGTTCGAAGGCCACGCCCGAGACAGTGCGCTCGTGCTGGAAGTCGCGGCGGAATCCGGCGTCCTTCGCATCCAGCACGGTCAGGGTCTTGCCGGCGGAGAAGGCGATCAGGCCGCTTTCGGCCGAGGCGTCGACGGCGTCGATCCACTGGCCCTTGGCCGTCGCCAGCACGCCGGCGTCGTCTCGCCGATGCCAGATCAGCCGTCCGTCATCGCCCCCCGTGACCACGCCGTCGCCGGACGGATGCGCCACAGCACACAGGATCGCCCCGTCATGGGCCGCGCTGAACTCGCCGCCCTCAAAGCGGACCGAACCGTCGCCCAGGGCGAAGGCGGCGCCCGTGTTGTCGAACAGGGCGGCGGTGATCTGGGCGTCGTAGGCGGTATGCATGGGGTTCGTTTAGTGGCCGGGGCGCGGGCGTCAACTTCGTCGCCGGGCCTCCCGCTCCCGACGCCGGCGTTCGGCGCGCGACAAGGGCGTCCCGGCGTCGTCCCCGGAAAAAATCGAGTGCACATCGTGCACATTTTCACCCGTGGCGCGAAGGCGAGGCCAGGCGGGCGGCCGCTGTTCCCGGGGCTGGGCGGGTTCACGAGCGGCGTTGAGACCGTCGCGGTGGTCCTCAGTGGCCTCGGCCTGGACGCGGGCGTGGAGGACAGCGTGGATGCGCTGCCAGCGCGCCGCGTCTGCGCCCCGCCCGCGCGCGATGGCGGCGGCGAGCCGACGCCAGGCCATCTCGACCAGCTCGGGCGGCTCGAGGTCTTCAAAGACGTCGAAATCGTCGTCGGGAGAAGGGTCGGTCTGGTCGTTGCGCCGCCAGCCCTCCCGGCGCGCGCGCTGGCGCAGGGCGGACAGGCCGATGTCGTGGCGCCGGCAGACCTCCTCGGCGGTGAAGCCGGTGAGATAGTCGTCCCGCGCCTCGGCCCAGGTCTCGTCGGTCCGGATGCGATAGGGGTCGGTCATGCCGCGAGGTTGGCATGCGCCTGCGTCAGAATCGGTCGTGGGTGCTTCCTAAGCGGCGCAGGCCTCGAACCCGGCCTTGAGCGCGGCCTCGTCGAGGTCGCGGCCGATAAAGACGGCGCGGGACCAGCGGCGCTCGGTGTCTCCCCAGGGTTTCTGCAGATCGCCCTCGAGGATCATGTGCACGGCCTGGAAGACCAGTCGGCGGTCCTCGCCGCTGACGTCGATAATGCCCTTGGCGCGCAGGATGTTCTGACCCTGCTCGCCCAGCAGCCGGTCGAGCCAGGCGGTGAATTTCTTCCCGTCCATCGGCCGGTCCAGCGACAGGGAAATGCCCTTGATGTCGTCCTCGTGGGCGTGGCCCCTCGCTCCGGAAGAAGGGGCGCCATGGTGGTGGTCGTGATCATGATCGTGGTGATCGTGGCCGCAGTGTTCGTCGTGGACATGGCCGGCCTCGCCATGGGCCGGATTGGCGAACTCGGGATTGATGTCGAGGATCCTCCCGAGGTCGAAACCACCGAGACCCAGCACCTGATCGAGCGGCACATTGGCGCGCTCGGCGCGGGTAATCGGGGCCAGTGGGTTGAGCTTGCGCAGGCGGCGCTCGACCTCGACCAGTTCGGCCTCGGTGACGAGGTCGGTCTTGTTGAGAATGATGCGGTCGGCGAAGGCGACCTGCTCGCGGGCCTCCCTGGAGTCGTCGAGCCGGGCCATGACGTGTTTGGCGTCGACCAGGGCGGTGACGCTGTCCAGCTGGGTCTTCGCCTTGACGTCCTCGTCGACGAAGAAGGTCTGGGCCACGGGACCCGGGTCGGCCAGGCCGGTGGTCTCGACGATGATGGCGTCGAAGGCGGGCTTGCCGGGGCGCTGGCGCTTCATCAGGCCGGCGACGACGCGGATCAGGTCTCCGCGCACGGTGCAGCAGACGCAGCCGTTGTTCATCTCGAACACGTCCTCGTCGGCGCCGACGACCAGATCGTTGTCGATGCCGATCTCGCCGAATTCGTTGACGATGACGGCATAGCGCTTGCCGTGGTCCTCGGTGAGGATGCGGTTCAGCAGGGTGGTCTTGCCGGCGCCGAGATAGCCGGTGAGGACGGTGACGGGGATCTTGTCTGACATGGGGCTCATCTAGGGGCGGCGGGAGTGGCGCGCCACCCCCGGCTCAGCAGGTCGGGCAATCGGGCAGGGGGGCTGCTTCCAGCTGCAGGGTCGAGTGGCCGATCCCGAAGCGCCGGCGGATCAGGGCGTGCGCCTCTACCAGCAGGGCGGCGGAGTCCGCGCGGTCGTGGACCAGATGGGCGGTCAGGGCGGTCTCGGTGGTCGACAGACCCCAGACGTGCAGGTCGTGGACGGCGGTGACCCCGGGCACGCCCAGGAGGACGTCACGCAGCGCCTCGACATCGACGCCCCGCGGGACGGCGTCGATGGCCAGATTGAGTGAGTCCTTCAGCAGGCCCCAGGTGCCGATCAGGATCACGGCGACGATCACGATGCTGACCAGTGGATCAATCACCGACCAGCCGGTCAGCCATATGATCCCGCCCGCGATGACCACGCCAATGGACACGGCGGCGTCGGCCATCATGTGCAGATAGGCGCCGCGGGCGTTCAGGTCGCTGTGCTGGTCGCGCATGAACAGCAGGGCGGTGCCCAGGTTGATGAAAAAGCCGATCGCCGCCACGCCCATGATCAGGCCTGACATCACCGGCGCGGGTTCTGCCAGCCGTCGGACGGCCTCGAAGGCGATGGCGCCGCAGGCGAAGATCAGCAGCAGGGCGTTGGCCAAGGCCGCCAGCACGGTGGCCTTGCCGTAGCCGTAGGTCTTGCGCGGTCCGCTGGCGCGCCGCGCCAGCCAGGCGGCCCCGCCGGCCATGGCCAGACCCAGCACGTCGGACAGATTGTGCCCCGCATCGGCCATCAGGGCGGTGGAGCCGCTGAACACCCCGGCCCCGAACTCGATGGCCACGAAAACCAGATTGACGATCAGGCCGACGGCGTAGCGCCAGTCGCCCGTATCGACCGGGCCGTGGTGATGGCTCCCCGCACCGTGGGCGTGGCTGTGACCATGATCATGACCGGCATGGTCATGGCCGGGACCGTCGTGTGCATGACCGTGCGCCATGAAGAGCTTCTAGGCTCCCCGGGGCGCCGGGTCAACGCGACCGCTCTGTAAGGCATTGATTGTAAATGTATAACCTATCATCGCCTAGTGCTGCCGGACGACGACGAGAAGGCCGATCAGGATCAGGGCGAGGCCGAGGACGACGCCTTCATACCGGGCCCAACGCTCAAGGCGCAGCACTGACCAGCCCGCGCGGGCCAGGACGGTGAACAGCGTCATGCCCAGCACGGTGCCCGCGGCGAACGCCAGGGTCAGCAAGGCCAGCACCAGCGGCCCTTCCGTCGCCTGCGACAGATAGATCGGCAAAAGCACCTCGCCCGGCGATATCGCCATCATCGCCACCAGCCCCCAGAAAGCGGCGGCGTGCGAGACGGTTGGCTCGGACAGGGCCAGCGACGGGCCGCCGGCCATGATCGCCGGGCGCAGCAGGGCACGGCCGAGGTAGAAGGCCCCGAAGAGAAACAGGAGGCCGGCGGACAGGTTCGGCAACAGGCCGGAGATCCATTGGTCCATGGCGAGGCCCGCCGCCACGATCAGGCCGCCGACGAGGGCGGTGGTGAGGATGTGGGCCAGTCCCGCGGTAGCTACCGCCGTCAGCATCTGCGGCAGGGTCCAGCGCTGGCCGCGACCGACGAGCACAAAGGGCAGCCAGTGGGTCGGGAGGGCGGCGTGCAGGAAGGCCGTGGCGAAGCCCGCGCCCAGCAGGGACAGAAGAACGGGTTGCTGGAGGTCGGGCGGCGTCATCGCTGGCCCTCATAGAATGTTATCTTATAACAGTCCAGAGCGGCTCTACGTTTCCGCTGCGCGATCAGTCGGGCCCCGTTTTTTCGCCCGTCCGCGTTGACTCGGACACCCCTCTGCGTCTATGTCGCCGCTCTTCGCCCGAGGGGGTCCCCCGTCGGGCTTATTCTTTTTGCGTTTCGCTGAGGCTCCAACATGTACGCGGTGATCAAGACCGGCGGCAAGCAGTACCGGGTTCAACCGGGCGACGTCATTGTGGTCGAGAAGCTCGACGGCGAGGCCGGCTCGAACGTTTCGTTCGGCGACGTGCTGATGCTGGGCGGCGACAAGGGCGTGACCCTGGGCGCCCCCCTGATCGCGGGCGCCGCTGTCGCCGCGACCCTGGTCGAGACCCGCAAGGGTGAGAAGATCAAGATTTTCAAGAAGACCCGCCGTCAGGGCTATCGCCGCACCAACGGCCATCGCCAGATGGAATCGGTCCTGCGAATCACCGGCATCGACGGCGCCGGCGAGAAGGCCAAATGGGACGGCGAGACCTCGCTGATGACCAAGGCCGAGATGAACCTGCGCGCTCGTGGCCTGGCCCCGCGCGTTGAATCGACCGAAGCCAAGGCCAAGCCGGCCAAGTCGCCCAAGGTCATCGACGCCGACGCGGCTCCGGCCAAGAAGGCCGCGGCTCCCAAGGCCGCAGCTCCGAAGGCTGCCGCTCCGAAGGCTGCCGCTCCGAAGGCTGCGGCTCCCAAGGCCGCCGCTGCAAAAACCGAAACCAAAGCCGCTCCCGCCAAAAAGGCCCCCGCCAAGAAGGCGGACAAGGCCGGCGACAAAGCGTAATTTCAGTACGAGAACGGGAGCAGACCTATGGCTCACAAGAAATCCGGTGGTTCGTCGCGTAACGGTCGCGACTCTCACTCCAAGCGCCTCGGCGTGAAGAAGTTCGGCGGCGAGAACGTGCTGGCCGGCAACATCCTCGTGCGCCAGCGCGGCACCACCTTCCACCCGGGCGACAACGTCGGCCTTGGCCGCGACCACACCCTGTTCGCGACCGCCCACGGCGCGGTGAAATTCACCAAGAAGGCGAACGGCCGTTGTTACGTGTCGATTCTCCCGGCCACCGAACAGGCCATGGCCGCCGAGTAGCGCGAAGACCGACTAGCACCCGGATCGCGCAAGGCTCGAGAGCCGCGATCCGGACCAGGGACAAGTTCCGCGGGGAGTCTGGATCACCAGGCTCCCCGTTTTCGTATCTCCGCCTTGACGCCGCCCAAGCCCTCCAAGGAGGCGGCAGATCGAACGAGGCCAGCGTGATGTGCGTGATCGAACCCTCTCCCGTCGTCGAGACGCGGCGTCTGGTCCTGCGTTCGCCGGGCGCACAGGACGTCCCGCGGCTGGCCGCCTTCGCCAATGATCCCGCGATCGCGCGCATGACCCTGCGCATGCCGCACCCCTATGGGATCGAGGACGCCGAGGAGTTCGTGCTGAAGGTGGCGGTGCAGGATCCGGCGCGCGCGCGAACCTTCCTGATCGAACACGAGGATCACGGCCTGGTCGGCGTCATCGGCCTGTTCGAGGACGCCGATCCGGCGCCCGAGGTCGGCTACTGGATCGCCCGTCCCTTCTGGGGCCGGGGCTTCGCCACCGAGGCGTTGCAGGGGGCGACGGTCTGGGCGTCGAGGGCGTGGAAGCGCCGGGCGCTGATGGCCGGGCATTTCAGCGACAATCCGGCGTCAGGCCGGGTGCTTGAGAAGGCTGGCTTTCTCTACACCGGCGAGGTGCGCAGGGGCTTCAGCCGCGCGCGCGGCGCCGAGGCCGACACGCGCCGGATGGTTTGGCTGGCTTAGTGCAGGAGGCGCGTCTCCCTCCCCCGACGTGGGGAGGGATGTCGGCGCGTGGCGACGACAGGGTGGGGAAGTGAGAAGCCGGGCGCCAGCGGTGCGGGACTGGCGTTCCCAACCCGGGCTCCGCTGCGCTTCGCCGTCCCTCCCCATGAAGGGTAGGGAGAAGGCAAATCTCTATCCGAAAAGAGTCGGCCCGAAGATGGCGGCGAGGGCGATCGCGCCGCCGGCGACGGCGACGACCGCGCCGGCGATGAAGGCCGCCCAGGTGCGGGCGGCGCGCTGGCGCCGCAGGCCGCTGGTCTTGACCGATCGCACCATGACGCCGGGCTTGGGTCCGAAGACTTCCGAACCGGAAATGTTGTGCTGGGACATGTACGCGCTCCCTGATCCACCGCCCCATGCGGGTCACGGCCACCGAAGCGGGTCGGACAAGGCCAAACAATGGCGAACGTCGGTTATCCACCGATCCGTGATCGAATGAACGGGGTTAGTTGCCCGTTCGCCTGCGTCAGCCGCAGTAGATCAGCCGGCCGCTGTAGGCGCGGTAGTAACCGCTGGACGGGTCGTAGGAGCGGTAGTTGGCCCGGCACCAGTCGGAGCGTGACCCGTAGCCGCTGTTGTACCCGCCGCCATAGCCGCCGCCATAGCCGCCCCCATAGCCGCCCCCATAGCCGCCGCTGTAGCCGCCATAGCTCACGCCGCCGCCCGTATAGACGTGGTCGGGCCGACCATAGGCCCCATGGTAGGTCGTCGAACCCCGGGCGTGGCCATAGTTGTACGCCGAGCCGTAGCCTCGACGGTTGCTGTAGCCATGGCGTCCGTAGCCGTAGCCGTCGCCGTGGCCGTGGCCATAGCCGTCGCGCTCATAGCCGGCCAGGTCGCGATAGTCCCGCCTCGCCTGCGGGCTGACACGATGACGCTGGTCGCGCCAGCGGGCGCCGCAGTCATTGCGGTTGGCGTCCCAGAACTGATCGCAGCGGTAGTCGCCGGGCCGGTCCAGCTGGCTGCGCCAGTCGAAATTCGACGGCACGGCGTTGGAGCGGCGGGAGCCGTAGCCGTCGCCATATGACTGCTGACCATAGCCGCTGTCATAAGAGCGGTAGCTGTCGCCGCTCCGGTAGCCGGTGTCATAGGTCCCGCCCCACGACTGGGCGGCGGCGGGAAGGGCGGACAGGCTCAGGCCGGCGGCGGCGATCAGGGCGAGACGGAACATGGTTAACTCTCCGAAGCGGCCAGATACGCGGCCCCAAAGACAACAGGTACTGGCAGGCTAGACGCTTACAGGGTGACGGACACGCGCCCGCCGCGGGTTCCGATATGCCGCATCAGAACGATGCGATCACCACCGGCGCTGACCGGGGCGATGATGAACCAGTCGCCGTCCGGGAGTCCCGAGAATTCGAAGCGGCCGTTCTGGCAGGTGGTCGAGCGGACGAAGGAGCGGTAGTCGGCGCTGGGGTTCTCCACGGTGCGGGCGCGGACCACGGCTTCAGGGATGGCCGCCCGATCGGTGGAACCGTACAGGGTGTAGAACCGGGCGCGGGTGTACGGGGTGTCGGGCGTCAAGGCGACTGAACCGGTGCAGGCGAAGGCCTGGTCGTCGCGCATGAAGGCGACGCGACCGTCGATAGAGCCCCGCCCCGATCCGGTCGACCAGCCGAAGTCGTCGGCGCTGAAGGCGGCGGAGGACGGCCGCGGGCCGTATCCGGGATCGTTCATGGGAACCGTCTCGCAGGCGGCCAGCGAGGCGGCGACGGCGGCGACGGCGATCAGGTGGCGGGCGGACATGCAGGCTCTCTCCGTCAAGGGTGCGGGTCGAACGCCCGATCAGACGCTCAACGCCGCCATAAGGTCAAGGTTGCGGCGCGTCGGGCCGTGGGCCAAAAGCGCGCATCAAGCCAGCGAAAGACCGGCTATAGGGAAGGTCCATGACAGTCACGTTTGACGACATTCTGGCGGCGCGGGACCGTATCGCCGGCCAGGTCGACCGCACGCCGGTGCGGTACTCGCGGCGGCTGTCGCAGCTGACCGGCGCCGAGGTCTGGGTCAAGTTCGACAACCTGCATTTCACCGGCAGTTTCAAGGAGCGCGGCGCCCTGAACCGGCTGTTGCAGCTGACGCCGGACGAGCGCAAACGCGGCGTGGTGGCGGCCAGCGCCGGCAACCATGCCCAGGCCCTTGCCTATCACGGCGCCCGCCTTGGCGTGCCCGTGACCATCGTCATGCCTGAGGGAACGCCTTTCGTTAAGGCCGACGGCACCCGGGCGCACGGCGCGACGGTTGTCATCAAGGGTCTCGACTTCACCGGCTCGACCGAAGAGGCCCACCGTCTGCGCGACCAGAACGGTTTCGTCTTTGTCTCGGCTTTCGACGATGAGGGGATCGTCACGGGCCAGGGTGTATGCGCGGTTGAGTTCCTTGAGGACGCGCCGGATCTGGAAGCCCTGATCATTCCGATCGGCGGCGGCGGTCTGATCGCCGGCTGTTCGGTGGCGGCCAAGGCGATGAAGCCGGACATCCGCATCTTCGGCGTCGAGGCGGCCATGTATCCCTCGTTCAGCGCCAAGCGGCGCGGCGAGACGCCGAAATGCGGCGGCCAGACCATCGCCGAGGGCATCGCCATCAAGGCCGTGGGCGATATCCCATTCGCCATCGCCGACCCTCTGATTGAGGACATTCTGGTCTGTCAGGAGGCCGATTTCGAGACCGCCGTCGCCTACTACGCCACCCTGGAGAAGGCCGTGGCCGAGGGCGCGGGCGCGGGCGGGCTGGCGGCCCTTCTCGCCTATCCTGACAAGTTCAGGGGCATGAAGGTCGGGCTGGTGCTTTGCGGCGGCAATATCGACGCCCGCATGCTGGCCGTGGTCCTGAACCGCGAGCTGGTGCGCGAGAAGAAGATGATCGTCTATCGCATTCTCGGCGACGACCGACCCGGCATGCTGTCCAAGATGAGCGCCGTGATCGGCGGTCTGGGCGGCAATATTATCGACGTGGTGCACAACCGGCTGGCGCTGGACGTGCCGGCCAAGGGCGCGGAGTTCGACATCATGGTCGAGACCCGCGGCGAGGCCCACGCCATCGAAATCAGACATGGACTGGAAGAGGCGGGATATGAATTACGGATGGGCTAGAGGCGCAATGGCGCTGGCGATGATCGGGGTCCTCGCCGGACCTCTGGCCGCCTGCGATCGTGCGCCGGCGGCGCCCGACGAGACGGCGGCGCAGAATCTGCGCGCGGCCGAATTCTTCATGACCTCCAACGCCCGGCGCGAGGGCGTGCAGATCCTGCCCTCTGGTGTCCAGTACAAGGTCGTGCGCTCGGGCCCGGCGGGTGGCGAAAGCCCGGACAGCAACGATCTGGTCCGCGTGGACTACGAAGGCACCCTGACCGACGGGACGGTGTTTGACAGTTCGTTCCAGCGGGGGGCGCCCGCGGTTTTCACCATCGAGGGTGGCATCCCGGGCATGTCGGTGGTCGAGGGCTGGCGCGAGGTTCTGCAGCACATGACGGTTGGCGACGAGTGGATCGTCTATCTGCCGCCGGAAAAGGGATACGGTGAGGACGCGGCCGGTGAGATACCGCCGAACTCGGTGCTGGTGTTCCGGATGAAGCTTCTGGACATCGCGCGTACCCCGGGCGGCGAGCGCGGCGGGGCCGTGGCGCAGGGGTAGGGGATTTCCTTCTCCCCTTGAGGGAGAAGGTGGCCCGGAGGGCCGGATGAGGGGTCTGTTTCCGACGCCTCCCTCTCAACCGGCCAGCAGGCGATGCAGGGCCGAAAGACCCCTCATCCGAGCGGCTCCGCCGCCCACCTTCTCCCTCAAGGGGAGAAGGAAGTCGCCGCCGTCAGCCGCGACACCGCCCACTCCGCCGCGTCACGCACCACGGCATCCGGGTCGTCCAGCAGCCGCTCGGCCGCCGGGATCAGCTCGACGTCCCCGCTGTTGCCGATGGCGTACAGGACATTGCGCACGAACCGGTCGCGGCCGATGCGCTTGACCGGGCTCTTCGCAAACAGGGCGCGAAAGGCGGCGTCGTCCAGGGCTGCGAGGTCGGCCAGCCTTGGCGAGACCAGAGCCTCGCGCGCCTGCACCCGCAATTCCTGCGAGGCGGCGGCGAATTTGTTCCACGGACAGACCGCCAGACAGTCGTCGCATCCATAGATCCGGTTGCCCGTCGTCGCCCGGAACTCGTCCGGCCAGGCCCCCGCGAACTCGATGGTCAGATAGGACAGGCAGCGGCGCGCATCCAGCTGGAACGGGGCCGGGAAGGCGTTGGTCGGGCAGATGTCGAGACAGGCGGTGCAGGTGCCGCAGTGCTCCCCCTCGGGCGGATCGGGCTCGAATTCGGCGGCGCTGAGGATGACGCCGAGGAACAGCCAGTTGCCGTGGGTGCGGCTGAGCAGATTGGTATGTTTGCCCTGCCAGCCGAGCCCGGCGCGCTGGGCCAGCGGCTTCTCCATCAGTGGGGCGGTGTCGACGAAGACCTTGACGTCCTGACCCGTCCGGGCGGCGATCTGGCCCGCCAGCGTTTTCAGCCGGCCCTTGATGACCTCGTGATAGTCGTCGCCCCGCGCATAGACCGAAATATAGCCGGCTGAACGGTCGGCCATCTCCGGCAGGGGGTCGTGTTCAGGACCGTAGTTGAGGCCCAGTACGACCGCAGTCCGTGCGCCATCCCACATGGCGGTCGGGTGGGCGCGGCGCTCCAGGGTCGTCTCCATCCAGCCCATGTCGCCGTGGCGGCCCGCTTCCACGAAATGCGCCAGCCGTTCGCCGGCGCTCCACGGCTCGGACGCCGAGGCGAAACGGCAGACGTCAAAGCCCAGGGCGGCGGCGCTGTCACGGATGATGTCGCGGGGGTCGGCCAGCATGGCGTTCTCTCCCACACAGTCCCGTCCGGCGAAATCAGAAATCCAGGTCTGCGTACCAGGCCGAGGCGTGGACGCCCGGAAAGCGGTCGGCCAGAAGAGGCCGGAAACAGGGTCGCGACTTCAGCTTCATGTACCAGGTCTTGAGGCCCGGATACGACGCCCAGGAGACCTCGCCGAAATAGTCCAGCACCGACAGATGGGCGGCGGCGACGATGTCGGCCTGGCTGATGCGACGGCCGGCCAGGGCGTCGCGCTGGGCCAGGAGGCCCTCCATCATCGCCAGATGGGACTTCAGCGACTCCCGCCCGGCGCGCAGGGCGCGGGCCTCGGGCGGGCCGAGCCTGAGCAGGGGCTTTTCCATCCGCTCGTGCAGCAGGACGGCGTTGACCTCGTCGGTGAAACGCCGGTCGAACCAGCTTAGCAGGCGACGCACCTCGGCCCGTTCGGCGGCGTCGGCGGGCAGCAGGAGGGGGTCTGTGGTCCGCTCCTCCAGCCAGCCCAGGATGGCGGCGGGTTCGCAAAGGGTCAGGGGGCGTCCGCCGGCGTCGGCGATCTGGAGCACGGGCGGCATGCCCGACGGGTTCAGCGCCGCCACCGGGCAGCCGTCCTCCCAGGGACGGACGGGGGTTTCGGAGAACTCCAACCGTGCTTCACCCAGCGCCAACCGCACGGTGCGCGAGCCCGGATCGAAGGCGAAATGGTAGAGGACGCAGGCCGACATGGGGCTGTCTTGCACGCGAGGGCGTTAAGTCCGCGTTAGCTGTCTTCTGTGGGGCCTACCGCGCTTCGCGCTACTTGAGGCCGTCTTGCCCAGGCTCGACGACCGCCGGCTCGTGACGTTCGGCCCGACCGCGGGGATCGGGGTGGATCAGGATATCCGCGCGCGGAAAGGCGGCCAGAATGCGGTTCTCGGCCTCGACGACAATTGCGTGAGCGGCGTCGAGGGTCAGGCTCGGCTCGAGGTCGACGTGCATCTGGATCATCGTCACCGGGCCGGCCATCCGCGTGCGCAGCTGGTGCACGCCCGAGATGCGGGGATCGGCCAGGACGGCGGTGGTGATGGCGATGCGGTCTGCGTCGGGCACGGCCTTGTCGACCAGATGGTCGGCCGCGATCTTCAGAACTCCAAGTGCGCCCCAGAACAGCCAGACCGCGACGATCAGGCCCGCCGCCGCGTCGAGACCGGGGGCGGCCAGGAAGGTCCCTGAGATCACCCCGATCAGGACCACGCCGTTGGCCGCGAGGTCGCCGGCGTAGTGGGCGCGGTCGGCCGCGACCGCCATCGAGCCGCTCTTGCGCATGGCCCGGCCCTGCATCCAGACCAGCCAGCCAGTCAGGGCGATCGAGATCAGGATGACCAGAACGCCCCAGTACCCCGAGGCGACGGGCCGGGGATCGAATATGCGCTGCACCGCTTCCCAGCCGATGAACAGGGCCGAGGCGAAGACCAGTCCGGCCTGGACCAGGGCGGCGAGGGCCTCGCCCTTGCCGTGACCGTAGCGGTGGTCCTCGTCGGCGGGCGTGGCGGCCCAGCGGACGGCGAAGAACACGCCAAGAGACGCCATCAGATCCAGGGCCGAATCGGCCAGCGAGGCCAGGATCGACACCGAGCCGGAGGCGCCGAGGGCGAAGGCCTTGAGGGCGATCAGCACTACCGCGACCCCGACCGACAGGCGGGTCACGGCGCGGGTCGCCGCATGGCCGTCGGCGTGGATATCGTGGGGGGCGGCGGCGGACGTCATTGACGCCTTGTCGCGGAAAGCCCGCTCCCTGCCAAGGCCAGTCCGATCAGTCTGTTAGCGGGATCGTCACGAAACCGCCCCATCGTGCGAGCCCCATAGGGGCAGGAGCCTGATGCTCCCTGCGGAGGTTGCGACCTGGAACCTGCAGACCCAGTCCTGGAGACCGTCCGATGGATCGGGCGTGGCGAGGCCTTGGCCCGGCTCGGGGTCAAGACCCAGACCCTCTATGCCTATGTCAGCCGGGGCCGCATCGCGGCCCGACCTGATCCGTCGGACCCGCGCCGCAGTCTCTACGCCGTTCAGGACATCGCACGGCTCAGCGGCGAGGCGGTCGATGAGGACGAGCAGGCCGCCCAGCGGCGCATCCCGCGCGTGGCCAGCCGGGGCGAGGCCGAGATCTCGTCCTCCCTGTCGGTGATCGCCGGCGGACGGCTGTTCTATCGTGGACTGGACGCGGCGCAGCTGGCCGAGACGGCGACGCTGGAAGACGTGGCCCGTCGCCTGTGGGACGCCCGGTCGGCCAATCCCTTCGCCGAAATACGACCGCGCGTCGGCGCCGTTCCCGGCGGCTCGATCCGCGCCCGACTGTTCGCGGCCCTGGCCCGTCGCGCCGAGGAGGACGCCGATCCGAAGATCCGCACGGTCGAATCCCTCCGGCTGGAGTGCGCCCGGGTGCTGGACGAGGCGGTGGACGCCGCCGCCGGATCGGGTCCGCGCCTGTTCCTGCACCAGCGGCTGGCGCGGTCGTGGAAGACGCCCGACCGCGACGCCCACCTGATCCGCCGCGCGCTCGTGCTGTCGGCGGACAATGAAATGAATGCGGCGGTGCTGGCCGCGCGGGCGGCCGCGGACGGCGGCGC
>JALYPS010000438.1 GCA_030856285.1 Pseudomonadota bacterium | reverse complement strand
GTCCAGATGGCCCATTCCTGCGGCGTCTCGGTCGAGGGCGAGCTCGGCGTGCTGGGCTCGCTGGAGACAGCATGGGCGAGGCCGAGGACGGCCATGGCTTCGAGGGCAAGCTCGATCACTCCGCCCTGCTGACCGACCCCGCTCCGGCCGTGGACTTCGTGCGCGAGACCCAGGTCGACGCGCTCGCCATCGCCATGGGCACCAGTCACGGCGCCTACAAATTCAGCCGCCAGCCGGACGGCGAAGTCCTGGCCATGAACGTCATCGAGGAAATCCACCGCCGCCTGCCCGACACCCATCTGGTCATGCACGGCTCGTCGTCGGTGCCGCAGGACCTGCAGGACATCATCAATCAGTACGGCGGTGAAATGCCCCAGACCTGGGGCGTGCCGGTCGAGGAGATCCAGCGCGGCATCAAGCACGGCGTGCGCAAGATCAACATCGACACCGACAACCGCATGGCCATGACCGGCGCGATCCGGAAAATCCTGTCCGAAAAGCCCGGCGAATTCGACCCGCGCGCCTATCTGAAGCCCGCCAAGGAGGCGATGCGCAAACTGTGTCAGGAGCGGTATCTGCAGTTCGGCTGCGAGGGCCAGGCCTCGAAGATCCGGCCGCTCTCCACGGCCCAGATGGCCAAACGCTACGCCAAGGGCGAGCTGAACCCGCATTTCGGCGCCTCGGCTTCAAAGGCCGCCTGACGGAGGGCGGAGCTCGCGGCAGATTCCTGACCTGGCCGGTCAGCGTCTTGCCCCCACACGCCCACGACGTGCTAGACCGCCCTGCCGCCCGGCCTGAGCGGCGGAGCGCCCCTTGTCCGACGACCCCCTGATCGAAGATTTCGCGGCCGACGAGGACCTCCCTCCAGTTCTGGAGGCCCGCCTCACGACCGGCGGCGCACGCCTCGACAAGGCCCTGTCGGACCTCTTTCCGACCCTGTCGCGCGCCCGCGTCCAGGCGTTGCTGGCCGAGGGAGTCGTGACGCGCGACGGCCAGCCTGTGTCGACCGCCTCGGCCAAGGCCCTGCCCGGCCTCTATGCCGTCGCCCTGCCGGCCGTCATCTCAGCTGTCCCGCAGCCCGAGAACATCCCCCTGACCGTCCTGTTCGAGGACGCCGACCTGATCGTGATCGACAAGCCGGCCGGAATGGCGGTGCACCCGGCCCCCGGCAGTGAGACCGGCACCCTCGTCAACGCCCTGCTGCACCACTGCGCTGCGTCGCTGTCCGGCATCGGCGGCGTCGCCCGTCCCGGCATCGTTCACCGGCTCGACAAACACACCTCCGGCGTCATGGTCGCCGCCAAGTCCGACGCCGCCCATGCCGGTCTCTCGGCCCTGTTCGCCGCCCACGACATCCAGCGCACCTACCTCGCCCTTGTCCGCGGCGCGCTCCACCCCGCCAGAGGGCGTATCGTTTCCAACCTCGGGCGCTCGACCGGCGACCGCAAGAAGATGGCGGTGCTGAACAGCGGCGGCCGCGAGGCCGTCACCGACTATGTCGTTGAACAGGTCTACGGCGCCCCGACGCACAGGGGAGCCAAACCGGGCGCACCGCCACAGGCCGCCCGCGTGGCCTGCACCCTGCACACCGGCCGGACCCATCAGATCCGGGTGCACATGGCCTCGAAAGGCGCGCCCATCCTCGGCGACCCGGTCTATGGCTCCGGCAGTCCGACGAACGCCGTCCGCGCCGCCATCGCCGCGTCCGGCCTGACCCGTCAGGCGCTGCACGCGGCGATTCTGGGCTTCATCCACCCGGTGACGGGTGAGGCGCTGCGCTTTGAAACATCGCCGCCCGAGGACATGCGGTTGCTTGAACAGGAACTGGCGAGCCTGTGAGGAGTCGCTGCCAACGGGGTTCGGTCAGATCGCCGTCAGCTTTCGGCCGGAGACCTGAGCGCCACAATATCACATCGTCAGGCCATCGTGGACCGGGAGCCTGCCATGTGTATCGCGCTGCGCCTGAGCTTCGCCGCCTTGCTCGCCGGCGTCGCCCTTCCCTCGGCCGCCCGACAGGACGATGACTCCGACGCCTCGATAGAGGCCGCTGTCGCACGAGTCCTGTCGGACTCCATGCCCACTGAACGTCGCCCCCGGGCGCGAGATTGGGGTGATTTCGAGCGGCGGAGCAGCGCGGACGTTGTATGGAGTATTCCTCCGCCCGGCGATCCTGCCACGGCCCCACAAGGCTGCGATTATAGCCGCAGCGGCTGGTTCACCGTGCGGGGGGCCACGGCCGAAATACTGGCCTGCGGCGGTATCCAGCAGATTGAAGCCCTCTCCGTCGAAGTGTCCGGCCTCTGGCTCGGCCGGACCGACGTGATCGAGGAACTGGAGGCGTACGGCGTGACGGCCGTCCTCCAGCATTCAATCGAGGCGGCCCCGTCGCGCGGTTCTGACGACGGTCGGTCCAACGGCCACTATCGCTCACTCCTGGCGCGCTACCCGGCGTCTCGCCGCTGGCGACTGGAGCGCTCCGAAGAGGAGGCCGCGACGCTCACGGCTGACTGGCGGTGCACGCGGCCGGGTACGCGCAGCGCTACCCGTTGCTCCATGACCTGGAGCCTGGTTTTCGCGCGGACTCAGCCACCGGTCCGCAACGATTCTGAGGGATCCGATCCGGACGAAGCCAGTCAGTCCTGATTAAGGACGCACTCTCCGCTATATCCTCGCTCATTCGGTGCCGTGGCGCCGGGGCA
>JALYPS010000383.1 GCA_030856285.1 Pseudomonadota bacterium | reverse complement strand
GCACCCTCCCCAGCCGCGCCCTGCCCTCGCCAGTCCCAACCCACCGACCCCTACGCCGGCATCGGTCCCGGCAACCGCAACAGCGGCGTCCAGTTCGTCGGGCGCTCGACCGTCTGGGGCCAGCACGGCGCCGCCGCGACCGCCCATCCGCGCGCCACCCTGATCGGCATCGACACCCTGCGGCGCGGCGGCTCGGCCATCGACGCGGCCATCGCCATCAACGCTGCCCTCGGCTTCCTCGAACCGACCGCCAACGGCATCGGCGGCGACGCCTTCTGCATGATGTGGGACCCGGCCCAGCGAAAGGTCGTCGGCTTCAACGGCTCGGGCAACAGCCCCCGCGGTCTCTCACTGGAGACGGCCCGGTCGAAGAAGGCCGAGGACGGCTATCTGCCGCCCTATGGCGCGGTGACGGTCAATGTTCCCGGCACCGTCGACGCCTGGTGGAGCGCTCACCAACGCTACGGCAAGCTGCCGTGGAAGGACGTCCTGCTCCCGGTCGCCGAGCTGTGCGAGGAGGGCGTGCCCATGCCCCAGCTGATCGCCTGGTACCTCGAGCGCAACATGGCCAATTTCGATCGCCGGTCCGCGATCATCGAGGAGAATGACAACCGCAAGCGCGTCTACGCCCCCGACGGCCGCACGCCCGCCGTCGGGGAGGTGTTCGCCAACCCCGACCTCGGCCGCACCTACCGCCTGATCGCCGAGGGCGGTCGCGACGCCTTCTATGACGGCCCGATCGCCGACGACATCGAACGCTATTTCCGCCGTATCGGCGGCTGGATGACCAGGCGTGATCTCACCGCCCACCGCACCGAATGGGTCGAACCGATCCGCACCGACTATCGCGGCGTCGACGTCTATGGCCTGGGCCCCAACACCCAGGGCCTGTCGACCAATCAGATCCTCAACATCTGCGAGCGATTCGACCTCAAGGGCATGGGCTTCCAGTCCGCCGCATCAATCCACCATCAGGCCGAGGCCAAGCGGCTGGCCTTCGAGGACCGGGCCAAATGGTTCGCTGACGATCGCTTCAGCCGCACCCCGGTCGAATGGCTGAACTCAAAGGCCTACGCCGCCGAACGCGCCGCCCTGATCCGGCCCGACCGGGTCATGGATCGCGCTTTCCCCGGCGATGCGCCGACCCAGGGCGACACAACCTATTTCAGCGTCGCCGACAAGGACGGCATGATGGTCAGCTGGATCCAGTCCAACTATCGCGGCATGGGCTCCGGCCTTGTCCCCGATGGCCCCGACGGCTCGACCCTCGGCTTCATGTTCCAGGACCGCGGCGAACTGTTCGCCCTGACCGACGGCCACCCCAACGTCTATGCGCCCGGCAAACGCCCCTTCCACACCATCATCCCCGGCTTCGCCTGCAGGAACGGCGAGCCGTGGATGGCGATGGGCGTCATGGGCGGCGGCATGCAGCCCCAGGGCCAGGCCCAGATCATCATCAACATGGTCGACTACGGCCTCGATCCGCAGGAGGCCGGAGACAGCCCGCGCTGGCAGCACGAGGGTTCCTCCGAACCCACCGGCCACCCGGCCGAGGGCGTCGGCGTGCTGCATCTGGAAACCGGCGTCCCGACGGCGACCAGGGCGCAGCTCGAGGCCATGGGCTGGGTCCTCGGCGGCCCCAACGGCGGCTTCGGCGGCTATCAGAATGTGGTGCGTCAGGTGAACGGGCGCGGGCCGTGGACCTATGGCGCGGCGACCGAGATGCGCAAGGACGGGATCGCGCTGGCGTACTGATGGCGGACATCGACCTCACGGGCCGCTGGACCGGCGTTTATTTCTATCCCCCGGATCCGGTTCAAAATCCGTTCGATGATTGCCCGCCGACACCGTTCGTTGCCGAATTGCGGGATAGGGCGGGCGTCGTGACGGGCACGACATCGGAACCGGACGTGATGTACGACGCCACGGTCGAAATTCCGTCTGTCATAGACGGCAGTCACGACGGGAGCACCCTTCGCTTCGTCAAGTTCAGCGAGGCGCCCGAAGGATTTGACGACCCAATCCAGTATGAGGGGGCGATTTCGAATGACGGCCTGACCATCCACGGTCGATGGAGCATTCTGGGAGGGTGGTCGGGGACGTTCCGCATGCAACGTCAGTCAGGCGCGGCTGCAAGTCGCGAAGCCGAGGTCGCGGACAGCATAAACCGATAGAGATCAGTCCCCCGCGATCTCGTCTGGCTCAAGTTCATAGACCGTCGCGCAATATTCGCAGGTCACCCGGATCTTGCCGTCGGCCTCGACCATCTCGGCCCGTTCGGCCGGGTCGAACGAGCTCAGCATCCCGGCGATCCGCTCGCGGGTGCAGCGGCACCGCGCCACCAGCGCACGGGCGTCCTCCAGCCGCACGCCGTCCTCGTGGAACAGGCGGTAAAGCAGGATCTCGGGTGTGATCGTGGGGTCCAGCAGCTCGTCGTCGGCCAGGGTCTGGAACAGGGCGCGCGACCGGTCCCACGCCTCCTCCGTAGAACCGCGCGCGTCGTCGGCGGCGATCAGCTGGATCAGCGCCCCGCCCGCGCGCCAGCCCACGCCGGCGTCGGTTACCACCGACCCGACCGCCAGCCGCACCTTCGTGGGAATCTGTTCGGACTGCTGGAAATAGTGCTCCGCCGCCAGCGACAGGCTCTCGCCCTCGATCGGGGTGATGCCCTGGGTGCGCTCGAAATCAGGTCCGCGGTCCAGCGTCATGACGAACACGCCCTGCCCCAGCAGCGAGCGCGCGCCCGGCCGGGCGAAGCCCTGCGACGCCGCCGCGACCTCGTCCTCGTCGAAGCGGCAATATCCGCGCATATGGCCGTCGGTGTCATAGTCGGCGACGACATAGCGGACCGGCCCGTCGCCCTGCGCCTGCACGATCAGCCGGCCCTCGAATTTCAGGCTGGAGCCGACGAGGGCCGCCAGGGCGCAGGCCTCGCCCAGCAGGGCCGCCACCGGCTCCGGATAGTCGTGGGCCGACAGAATCGCGTTGATCGTCTCGCCCAGCCGCACGATGCGGCCGCGCACGGGCCAGCCCTCGATCTGGAAGGCGGCGGCCAGATCGTCGACGGGCGCGGCGGCGGCCTGGTCATGCGCGTGATCGGTCACGGGCGGTCCTCGGTAAGCGGCGAAGCATGGGAAGCGCCGTCAGATAGGCGTCCGTATCGCGAATGGTAAGGCCTGCGTGCTACAGCAGGAACCGGCGGGGTTTCGACCCCGTTCCAGCATCCCGACAGAACACACCGACCCGGCGGTTTCATGACCAAAGCGACGCTCAAGCCCCTGGACGAACAGGCCATCGTCATCACCGGCGCCACCTCGGGCATCGGCCTGGCGACGGCGCGCCGGGCGGCGCGGGCGGGGGCCTGCGTCTTCCTGATCGCGCGCGGCGAGGGCGACCTCAGGGCCTTGACCGAGGAACTGCAGGCTACAGGCGCCCGCGCGGCCTGGGCCGTCGCCGACGTGGCCGACCATGCGGCCCTGTCCGAGGCGGCGGAAAAATGCGTGCGGCTGTTCGGCGGCTTCGACACCTGGGTCAACAACGCCGGCGTCTCGATCTACGGCGCCATCAGCGTGACCTCCCTCGACGACCAGCGGCGGCTGTTCGAGACCAACTACTGGGGCGTGGTCAACGGCTCGCTGGTGGCGGCCGAACATCTGCGGCTGCGCGAGGGCGGCGGGGCGATCATCAATGTCGGCTCGATCCTGTCGGACGCGCCCCTGCCGATCCAGGGCGTCTATTCGGCCTCCAAACACGCCGTGAAGGGCTTCACCAATGCGCTGCGCATGGAGCTGATGCGCGAACGGGCCCCGATCACCGTCAGTCTGGTCAAGCCGGCGGCCGTCGACAGCCCCTACAGCAAGCACGCCCGCAACCTGACCGGCTACGCCACCCAGAACCCCCAGCCGGTCTATGCGACCCACGTCGTGGCCGACACCATCCTGTACTGCGCCAGCCATCCGATCCGCGAGATCACCGTCGGCGGCGGCGGCCGGCTGATCGCCAGCTTCTATTCCGTCCTGCCCGGTGTGGCGGAACCACTCTTCGCCCGGTTCGCTCCCTCCCTGATGCGGGACAGGAGTTCCGCCTATGAGCCGTACGACGACGGGCTGTACGACCCGACCGAAGACGGCCTCACCGAAGAGGTTCACTATCCTATGGTCCGTCAGTTCTCCGCCCTCGCAGAAGTCCGCAAACATCCCGGCATCACCAGCGGCGTCGTCGCCATCCTCGCCGGCATCGGCATCGCCGCCCTGCTGCTGAACCAGCGTAGCGGCCCGACACGGTACGAGCGTCTCCGCGGACGGATTGACCCCCGCGGCTGGATCGACACGGGCGGCCTGCGCGATCGCTTCGGCGATCTGGCCGAAACCGTGCGCCACAGCCTGTCCGAAGCCGGGGAGCGCGCTTCCGACTTCGGCGGCGACGCCCGCCATCGCGGCGAGCAAATCCTCCACGGCGCACGACATTCTTCGCGCAAGGCATTGAAGAAGCACGGCAAGACCGCGCAACGCTATGCCCATGACGCTGGCGCCTACGCCCGGGACCACGCAAAGGAAGGCGGCGCTCTGCTGGCCCTCGCGACCATCGCCGCCGCCATCGGCGCCGCCGCCCTGGACGTCCGCCGTCCCGACAGCCGGCTGCGCAGTCTCGGCAAGTTCTAGGCCCGCGCCACTCGCTTGTTGCTGCAACTGCGAAGGTCGGCCAAGGTCAGCGCATGGCTGACCGGGCGACCTTCGTTTTCGACTTCGACTCGACGCTCGTGCGCATCGAGACGCTGGAGGCTCTGGCCGAGATCGCTCTCGCCGGCGCGCCCGACGCCGGAGCGATTCGGGCCGAAGTCTCCGCCCTGACCGATCAGGCCATGGCCGGGGACCTGCCCTTCGCCGAGGCCCTGGGCCGTCGCCTGGCCCTGTTGCCCCTGACCCGCGCCCACGTGGTCGAACTGGCCGACCGCATCCTCGACGAAGGCACGCCTTCGGTGCATCGGAACCTGCGCTTCTTCCGCGAAAACGCCGGGCGGATCGTCATCCTGTCGGGCGGCTTCCGCGAGATCATCGCCCCCCTCGCCGCCCATCTGCACATCCCGCCCGAACGGGTCCTGTGCAACGACCTGATCTATGACGCCGAAGGCCGCGTGACCGGCGTGGATGCGGCCAATCCCCTGTCGCAAGCGGGCGGCAAGGCCGTCGTCCTCAAGGCGCTCGGCTTCACCGGCCCCGTCGTCATGATCGGCGACGGCTGGACCGACGCCGAGGTCCGGCTTGCCGGCGTCGCCGACCGCTTCCACGCCTTCACCGAGATCGTCCGCCGCGAGCGTGTCGTCGCCGCCGCAGACGCCGAGGCGGCGTCTATGGATGAGTTCCTGCACGCCGAGGGTCTGACCGGCCGCTGGTCCTACCCCCGCGGCCGCATCCGCATCCTGCTGCTGGAGAACATCCACCCCGCCGCCGTCGAACGGCTGGAAGAGGCCGGCTACACCGTCGAATCGCTGAACGGCGCGCTGGACGAGGACGCCCTGATCGAGGCGGTGCGCGGCGTTCATGTGCTGGGCGTCCGCTCCAAGACCCAGGTCAGCGCCCGCGTCCTCGACGCCGCCGACCGACTGATGGCCGTCGCCGCCTTCTGTATCGGGACAAACCAGATCGACCTCGACGCCGCGGCCGGCCGGGGCGTGGCGGTGTTCAACGCTCCCTATTCCAATA
>JALYPS010000347.1 GCA_030856285.1 Pseudomonadota bacterium | reverse complement strand
CCGACGATACAGGCCGCGTCGCCGGCGCGCGGCGAGGCGAACAACATGTCGCGAATCTCGACCCGCACGCCCTGCGACACCGTCATACAGGGCAGGCCGTCGGGGGCCATCAGGATCGGCTCGGGATGACTGTCCCAGCGGCGCGGATCAAAGCCGCCCTCGCCGATGATGGTCAGCGGCTTGTCGATGTTCAGCCAGCCGACACAGGCGCCGCCACGGGCCCGGATGACCAGGGTGCCGCCAGGGCGCACCCGGCGTACGGCGTCCTCGACCGCCCCGGTGCCGGGATTGCCGCCGCAGTCGATCAGCACGATCTCTTCGCCGCCGGGGCGATAGCCCCCGGGGCGATGGTCAGGCCGCCAGTCAGGCCGGTGCTGTCCGTAGTCATAGCGGCGGTGTTGTGAACGGCGATTGCGCGAGCTGCGCGTCGGCGGGTCCAGCAGGACGCCGAAATTCGGACGCGTCTGGCTCTCGACCTTGGCGGCGACCTGGGCGTGGGCGGGCCCGTCGCCCAGGGCGAAGACGGTGACGGAGGCGGCGATGGCGGCGACGCCGCCGATCAGGGCCAGAGTCGTGCGATGGGCGGTGCGGTTGGTGATCATGCTTCCGCCCTCCTAGCGGCGCTGCTGCGAACGGGAGACCTGGGCCAGCACCGCCTGCAGGCGGCCGGCCGAGGGGCCGAAGCCGGACAGGGCGGAGTCGATTCGGAAGGCCACGGCCTGGGCCTTGTCCTGGTCCGCCACCCCCGCGACGCCCAGCGCGAAATAGCTCGACATGGCGAATTTGGCTTCGGGGCTGCCCTGACGCGCGGCTTCCTCGAACCATTTGAAGGCGCGGGCGTAATCGGCGGGAAGACCGATACCCTCCGCGTACATCACCGCCAGCACCAGCTGCGCCTCCGACGAGCCGTTGGTGGCGGCCATCTGGATGGCGCGGACGCGTTCCAGCCAGGACAGCCGGCCTTCCATCGGATGGCCCAGCATGGCCTCCAGCGTCTCGACCTGGCGTTTGGACAGGTCTTCCGGACGGTTGGCGACATTGTCCGTCACCCCGAGATAGCGCAGCGCCCGCCCGACGTGGACGAAAGGCAGTTCGCCGGCCATCCGGCCGAGAGCATACTCATAGGCGTCGCCGCGCGGACGGCTCTCGTCCGAGAAGGGCACGCCCGACTGGGGCGCGGTGTTCGGATAGAATTCGAACGGCGGCGTCCACTGCCGGGCCTTGGTCTCGACGAACCGCTGATAGGTGTCGCGGCTCGGGGCGGACCGCTCAAAATCCCTCAGCAGGACATAGGCGCCGACATCGCCGGTCTGCACCGCGAGGTAGTTGTAAAGATAGGCGTCGACGTCGTTGCGCTGGAACAGATTGGTCGCCGAGTGGTAGCCGCGGCGGTTGCGGTCGCGGCTGTTGCCGCCGGAGCTTCGGCCCCAGGCCTCGCGGGCCTCGCGGTTGTCCTCAGGCTCGCCGAACGGGCCGTAGAGGCCGTCGTGCAGCCTCGCCAGGGTGCGGTAGCCATGGGCGTCCTGGGTCGAGAGCACATAGATGACGCGGTCGCGCACCGCCTCCTGCTCTTCACGGGTCATCTGCCCCAACTGGCGGTCCAGGCGCTGGTAGGCCGCGTGGCGCTCAAAGGCCCGGCAGTCGTCGTATTTGGACAGCGGACGCCAGCCGCCGAAGCCGCCGCGGTCGACGCGGTTGATCGGGGCGTAACCCTCGTCATTGGCCAGCGCCAGGGCGTACCAGGTGGCGCTTTCGATCGGGTCCTCAATGTTCTTGTCGGTCGCCCGGATCGCCGCATAGCGGCCGCCCAGCTCCAGTTGGGCGAAGAAGTCGCCGCGGAACGCCGCGCGGCGCAGGGCCCGCAGGCCGGTTTCCTGGGCGTTGAACTCAGATCCCGTCAGGGAAGCGGGACGCGGGCAGGCGTTAGAGGCCCCGTCGTTACGCTGCCAGAATTGCACGCCGTTGCCCCCGCCGTTGCCGCACGAGACCATGCCGAGCGCGGTCAGGGCCAGCACGCCGGCGACCGCTGCGATGGCGACGGGACCGCGGCCTCGACCGGAACGGGAGCCGCCTTCCTCGTTGGATCGACCCTCGCTCATACTCTCCTCGCACGACTAAAGCGGGCAGCCCCCTGCCCATTGCACGCACCTTTGTGCAAGCTGGACAGTCCGGCCCCGTTAACCATCTGTCAAGGTAAACGCCGGTTTGCGATAAAGCGTTGCCGCATAGCGGCGCTTTTGTGGCCCGGAGATAGTTTTCCACGGGAATCAGCGGGTTGTGCACTCGCCCGTGAGGGGAAAACGCGACGGCTCGCCAGCCGGGCAGCGGCTTCCTATATGGGTCGCCGGACCCTTGGAGCACTTCGATGGCCTATGCCGCCCGCGACGATCGACCGGCCGACAAGGCCGCCCGCTATGCCGAGGTCGAGGCCGAAATTCTCGCCGTTCTGGACGGTGAACCCAACTGCACCGCGCGCATGGCCACCGTCGCCTCCATGCTCGCCGACGCCTTTCCCGCCTTCTTCTGGACCGGCTTCTACGTCGTTGATCCAGACAAGGCCGACGAACTGGTCGTCGGCCCGTATCAGGGCACCCTGGGCTGTCTGAGGATCGCCTTCGGCCGCGGCGTCTGCGGCGCGGCGGCGCGGGACCGCACGACGCAGATCGTGGACGACGTCCACGCCTTCCCGGGCCACATCGCCTGCGACAGCCGGTCGGCCAGCGAGATCGTGGTTCCGGTCTTCGACGGTGCGGGCGCCCTGATCGCCGTCTTCGACGTGGACGCGACCGAGACGTCCGCCTTTGACGCTGTGGACGCTCATGCTCTGGAGCGTCTTCTGGGCAGGGTGTTCGCCCACCAAGCCCGAGGATGACGAGTATGTGGAAATGGATTTGGGAGACGCATCATGTCTGATCGGGTGATCGCAATCACGGGCGGCCATGGCGTGCTGGGCCGGTCCGTGGTCGAGGCGGCCCTGGCCGATGGGCTCCGTGTCGCGGTCATCGACCACCCGACGGGTCAGTCCGCCCCGGACGGCGTGCTCGAACTGGGCGGCGTCGACCTGACCGACCCCGCTTCGGCGCAGAAGGCCATCGACGCCGTGGCGGCGCATTTCGGCCGGCTCGACGCCCTGCTCAACATCGCCGGCGGCTTCGTCTGGCAAACCACAGAAGACCCGGAACCCGCCTGGGCGAAGATGTTCGCGCTCAACCTGACCACGGCCCTGAACGCCAGCCGCGCGGCCCTGCCCCACCTCAAGGCCGCGCCGGAGGGCCGCATCGTCAATGTCGGGGCCAATGCGGCGCTGAAGAGCGCGGCGGGCATGGGCGCCTACGCCGCCTCAAAGGCCGGAGTCCACCGCCTGACCGAAAGTCTGGCCGAAGAGCTGAAGGACTCGTCCGTGACCGTCAACGCCGTCCTGCCCTTGATCCTCGACACCGCCCAGAACCGCGCTGACATGCCCGACGCCGATCCGCGCAAATGGGTCCAGCCGTCCGACCTCGCGCGGGTCATGCTGTTCCTCGCCTCACCCGAAAGCCGGGCCATCACCGGCGCCCTGATCCCCGTCACGGGCAAGGTCTGATGCAGCTCACCCGTTCGGTCCTCTACCTGCCCGCCAGTAACCCGCGGGCGATCGAAAAGGCGCGCGGCCTGAACGCTGACGCCGTCATCCTGGACCTCGAGGACGCCGTCGCTCCCGAGACCAAGGCCGAGGCCCGACAGGCCGCCGTCGCCGCCCTGTACGCGGGCGGTTTCGCGGGTCGCGTTGGCGTCCGGGTGAACGGCCTCGACACCCCTTGGGGCGCGGACGATCTGGAGGCCCTCGCCGGCCTCAAGCCGGACTTCGTGGTCGCCCCCAAGATCGAGAGCCCGGAGGCCGTTCACGAGGTCGCCGCCCGCCTGCCCACCGGCGTCGCCCTGTGGATCATGGTCGAGACGCCGCTGTCTGTGATGCGCCTCGACCAGATCGCCGGAGCCGGGGCGCCGCTCGCGGCCCTGATGCTGGGCATCAACGATCTGCGCGAGCGGCTGAATCTCGTCCTCGGCCCCGAGCGCGAGCCGCTGAAGCCGTGGCTGGCGGCCGTGGTCGCCGCCGCGCGCGGTCACGGCCTGCTGGCCATCGACGGCGTCGTCAACGCCACCGACGACGCCGACCGCCTCCGGACCGAATGCCTGCAAGGCCGCGCCTTCGGCTTCGACGGCAAGAGCCTGATCCATCCCGCCCAGATCGACGCCGCCAACGCCGCCTTCTCGCCCTCCCCTGATGAGGTGGCGAAAGCCCACGAGGTCGTCGCCGCCTTCGCCGCCGCCGACGCCGAGGGCAAGGGCGCGATCCGGGTCGGCTATCGCATGGTCGAACGCCTGCACCTCGACGCCGCCCACCGGTTGCTGGCGCGTCATGAGGCGGCCTCGACGCCGCCCAAAGTCACGCCTATCTAGTCCGTCCAGAAACAGAACGCGGCCCTCAAGCAGCGAGGCGCCGCGCGCCGAGCGTTAGGGCCCCTCTATGACCAATGCCGTCATCGCCGCCACGGGCCTCTTCACGCCCGACCAGTCGATCTCCAACGCCGAACTGGTGGTCGCCTACAATGCGTATGCCGAGCGGTTCAACGCCGACCACGCCGCCGAAATCGCCGAAGGCGACGTCGCCGAACTGACCCCCTCATCGGTGGAGTTCATCGAGAAGGCCTCCGGCATCAAGTCGCGCTTCGTGCTCGACAAGGCGGGGGTGCTCGATCCGGCCCGAATGGCCCCGAACATCCCCGAGCGGTCCGACGACGAGCTGTCGGTCCTCGCCGAAATGGCGGTCAAGGCCGCGCAACAGGCCATCGCCGCCTGGGGCAAGCCGGTGTCGGAGATCGGAGCGGTCCTCTGCGCCGCCTCGAACATGCAGCGCCCCTATCCGGCCATGGCGATCGAGGTGCAGCAGGCCCTCGGCATCGACGGCTTCGCCTTCGACATGAATGTCGCCTGCTCCTCGGCCACATTTGGCATCAAGACCGCCGCCGACTTCATCGCCTCGGGCTCGGTCAAGGCCGTGCTGATGGTCAACCCCGAGATCTGCTCGGCCCATCTCAACTTCAAGGATCGCGACAGCCACTTCATCTTCGGCGACGTCGCCACCGCCGTGATCGTCGAGGCGTCGGACCAGGCGGGTCCCGGCGGCTGGGATGTCCTCGGCACGCGGCTGAAGACGGTTTTCTCGAACAACATCCGCAACAATTTCGGCTTCCTGAACAATGCCGCCCCCGAGGGCATCGGCGCGCCGGACAAGATGTTCGTCCAGCAGGGCCGCAGGGTGTTCAAGGACGTGGTGCCCATGGTCTCCGACATGATCGTCGACCATGCCACCGACCTCGGCCTCGACCCGCACGGGCTGAAGCGGATGTGGCTGCATCAGGCCAATATCAACATGAACCAGTTCATCGGCCGCAAGGTGCTCGGCCGCGAGCCGACGCCGGAAGAGAACGTCATCATCCTCGACGAATACGCCAACACCTCCTCGGCCGGTTCGATCATCGCCTTCCACCTGCGCCAGCAGGACATGGCGGCCGGCGACATCGGCCTGATCTGCAGCTTCGGCGCCGGCTATTCCGCCGGAACCGTCTTCGTCAGGAAGCGCGCCTGATGGTCGACCGCAGCGACATCGGCGCCGTCGTCGACGCCATGTACGCCTGCATCTCCGGCCCCGCCGGGCCGCGCGACTGGGCCACCCAGCGCGAGAGCTTCCACCCCGACAGCCGTCAGGCCCGCACCGGCCTCGACGCCGACGGCCGCCCGACCATGATCGTGATGGGCCGTGAGGAATACCAGGCCAACGTCACGCCCTTCTTCGCGGCCAACGGCTTCTTCGAGGTCGAGATCAGCCGCCGGATCACCGAGTTCGGCAACATGGCCCACGTCTGGAGCGTCTATGAGGCCCGCACCGCCCCGGAGGACGCCGAGCCCGAGCGCCGCGGGATCAATTCGATCCAGCTTTGCCGGGGCCCGGACGGCCTGTGGTCCATCCTGCACATGATCTGGGACAACGAGCGTCCCGGCCTCACGGCGTCGGCGTAGTCGCAGCCGCGGGCGGGGCGGCGGGCGCTGCGGCCGGCGCGTTGGCCGGGTGGGTCAACTTCCACTCCATCGCCCGCCGCACGCGGTTCTCGACCGACGGGTGGTCGTAGAAGATGAACTCCTCGATCGCCGACGGCGACGGCGCGCGATACTCCGCCGTCTTGATCAGCGCCTTCGACAGCCCGTCCGGCTCGTTGGCATGGATCAGCGAGAACCGGTCCGCGTCGGTTTCGATCAGGCGGATCATGGTCGACTGGACCGGCGTCAGCAGCAGTCCGATGACCGCGCCAATGGCCGCGAGCACCGGCAGGCCGGCCGGGTCCGAGATCTCGCCCACCCGGTTCGCGCCCAGCAGCCGCCTGGCCAGCGGGAACAACCGGTCGATCAGCCAGAACATGATCGCCGCCAGCACGATCAGGATGCCGGTCATCCACAGCGTATGCATGTGGACGTAGTGGCCCATCTCATGCCCCACGACCCCGCGCACCTCGGCCAGGTCCGCCCCCTTGGCGAACATGACGTCGCTCATCGCCACCCGCGCCGAGCCGAACAGGCCCGAGACATTGGCCGTGTAGCGGTCGGACTGTCTGGAGCCGTCATAGATGTAGATCTTGTCGTCCGGCGTGCCCGTGGCGTGCGCCAGCTCGACCACGGCAGCGCGCATCGGACCGTCGGGCGCGGGGGTGTAGTCGTTGAACAGGGGGTCAATGAAGAGGGGCTTGGCCAGCAGCAGGACCACGATGGCCACGGCGGTCAGGCCCGCGCCCCAGGCCCACCACATCCTGCCCGCCCGTCGGATGATGAAATACAGGGCCACGATCAGCAGGCCGAAGAAGACCGTCGAGATCGCCGCGTCCAACGCCGCCTCGCCCAGCCATCCGGCCAGCGGCTGCTCGGTCAGGCCGTACTGCGTCTCGCGCCACCAGTTCTGGTAGATGGCCCATGGCAGCATCAGGACGGTTTCCATCAGCAGCCAGACGACGCCGACCGCCAGCGAGACCAGCTTCGGCCGTTTGCGCCGCCGCTCCATCCGGTCGCGGATGCCGCTCAACACGCCGGTGCGGATGATGATCCAGGCCACGACGATGCCGACGATCGCGCCCCACAACAGCAGCCAGTGGCCGCCGCGCGTATAGGCCACGGCCCGTTCCAGATCCTCAGGCGAAATCGTCGCCAGCCAGCGCGCGGTTTCGGCCGCGGGGTCGATGCTCATGACGGTGTCCTCCCTGACGCCCGAGGATGACGCCGTATGGCGAAGGTTGTCAGCTTAAATCGCGTTCATTCGACCAGTATGCGGTGCGGACGCAGCCAGCTTCTGGCCACGAATGAATGTCGGCTCGCGCACCTTGGTGGGCGTTAACGGAGAAAGAGCGATTTTTGCTCAATAAGTTGGTCCGTAGAGGGACCAACCGATGCAGGCGGCGCCATTACCCAGCTGTGAACCCGAACGACTGGCCGTTCTGCGGCAGCTGAACCTCCGCGAACTTCACGCCAAACTTCATCTCCAGAGGTCCACCCGCCTCGCGCGGAAACTCGCCGCTGCCCAGAGCGCATCGATCGCCTTCGTCGACGCCGACGTCGTTTGGTACAGCGCCCCTGACGGCCTGGAAGCCAGTGACGCCAGGAGAGAGCTCACGGCCTCCGCCTGGGTCATTTTGCAGGACGATGTTTTCTG
Source organism: Pseudomonadota bacterium (assembly GCA_030856285.1). Classification (GTDB taxonomy): domain Bacteria; phylum Pseudomonadota; class Alphaproteobacteria; order Caulobacterales; family Caulobacteraceae; genus Brevundimonas. The sequence goes on along the minus strand of JALYPS010000347.1, from coordinate 10,843 downwards.
GGTTGAAGATGCCCGCGAGGACGCCCGCTTTTGCGATGGCCCCCTCGTCCTCGGTCCGCCTTACATCCGCTTCTTCGCGGCTGCCCCCATCGTCGTCGGTGGGCAGCGCATCGGATGTGTGACTGTGATCGACAAGGAGCCCCGCGCGTTTGCGCCCGATATCGCGGCTTCGCTTGAGGATATCGCCGGACTCATCGCCGATGAAATCGAGCTGTCTGCCGCGCGGAACCGCCTCGAACTGGCGAGCCGAAAAGCACTCCGGGCGACGAAGCGTCACCAGAACCTGACAAACTTGCTTCAGGAAATGATCGAAGGCCTGCCTGCGGGCGTCGCGCTCTATGATCGAAATGACGCTCTCATCGCCTGGAACGAGCAGTACACCTCGAGCGCCGGCTCGTACGCGAGCCACCTCAAACGTGGACGCAGCTACCGAAACCTGTTGGAGCGCATCGTTGGCGACGGCGGCAAGCCGGACATTGTCGGTCGGGAAGAGGCGTGGATCACGGAACGGGTTCTGGCCCGGAAAGAAAATCGCGCAGGCGCTCACCAACAGCTCCAGGGCGACGGCCGCTGGTTCCAGGTCGAGGACCGCAAACTGTCCTCCGGAGCGATCGTGAGCACGGTGATCGAGATCACTGACCTCAAGAAGAGGGAGCAGTCCTTCAAGCTTCTCTTCGAAAACAACCCCGTTCCGATGGTGCTCGTGGATAGCGAGGCCGGAGCCTTCATCGATGTGAACGCCGCCGCCTGCCGACAGTACGGCTACGATCGCGACGCCTTCCTGCAGATGCGCATCTTCGACATCCTTGCCGATGACGAGAAAGGTGCGTTCATAACGGCGATGGAGGGAGGTCTCCCGGGCGTTTATTCGGCCGAGCGGGTCTGGAAACACCTGACCCGGGACGCTCAGGAACTGCTAATCGCACCCTATGTCGTGGCGATGACATTTGAAGGCCGCCCGGCGCTGATCGGCGCACTGATTGACGTGACCCAGCAGACCCAGGTTGAAAATGAGTTGAAGGCGACCGCTGAAGGGCTGGCGCGCGCGCGCGATGCGGCGGAATCCGCCAATCTGGCAAAGAGCGAATTCCTCGCGAACATGAGCCACGAAATCCGGACGCCCCTGAACGGCGTCGTGGCCATGGCGGAAAAACTCGGAACATGTGCGCTGCGCCCGGCCGAGCGGGAGATGGTGGATATCATCCGGACGTCCGGTGACGCCCTCAGCCATCTGCTGGCGGACATTCTCGATTCGGCCCGCATTGAGTCGGGAAACCTGCGGATCGAGCGAGTGCCGTTCGACCTCGGCCAGACCGTTCGCTCGGTCTCCGCACTGTATAATCTTCAGGCCGAGGCAAAGGGCATCGCCCTTGAAACCTCAATCACGTCGGACCTGCCCGCCTACGTCCTGGGGGACCCCGTGAGGGTGCGCCAGGTCATCAGCAATATGGTCTCAAACGCCGTAAAATTCACCGACTTGGGCGCCGTGACCTTGTCTGTCGAGACGGGGACCGGCGATGATGTGGTGATCTCTGTTACGGATACCGGGGTCGGCTTCGACGCCAGTCAGCGCGAAAAGATTTTCGGCCGTTTTCAGCAAGCCGATGGCACGATCACCCGCCGCTTCGGCGGCACCGGGCTTGGCCTGGCGATCAGCACCCAACTTTCAGAACTCATGGACGGCTCGCTGGACTGCGAGAGCAATGCCGGGTCCGGTTCGCGCTTCTGGGTCACCCTGCCCCTGCCGTCGACCACCATCGGGTCTGTCGAGGAAGCGCGGCAGCCGGCTGCGAATATCAATGAAGATCGCCCGATGCGGATCCTTCTGGCGGATGATCACCCGACCAATCGAAAAGTCGTGGAAATCATATTGGCGGGCACGGGTGTGGACCTGATCTGCGTTGCGGATGGCCAACAGGCCGTCGAACAGTTCGAGGCGGCTCACTTCGACGTCGTTCTCATGGACATGCAGATGCCCGTGATGGACGGGTTGACGGCAGTCCGGAAAATCCGGGGCCTCGAGACCGAGGGCCGCATACCGATCCTGATGCTGACAGCGAACGCGCTTCCGGAACACATCGCGGCGGGACAGGCCGCTGGCGCCGATGGTCATCTGTCGAAGCCGATCACGGCATCGATACTGTTTGCCGCCCTTCAGGAAGTCGCCGCGGCCGGGCACACCGATGCGAGCGTCGCGGCTTGAGTCGCAGCCTTGTCGCCTGATCGATCCGGACCTTGACCTAACCCGCCGCCACCGCCTCGATCTCGACCAGCCAGGCCTCGTCGAAGATGCCGGTGATGATCACCGTCAACGCCGGCTGACGCCCCGCCAGCCGCCGGACGCGAACCTCGCGGTTCTCCAGCGCATGGGCCCGGTCCGACAGGAAGGTCGTGACCTTGACGAGGTTGTCCAGCGTCATGTCTGCGGCGGCCAGCTGGGTCTCGATGTTCGACCACACCTGTTCGCACTGGCCCGTGAAGTCCGTCGCCAGCGAGCCGTCGGGCGCGACCGGGATCTGGCCCGACAGATACAGCCAGCGGGGCGGGTCGATCACCTCGACGGCCTGTGGGTACGATCCCTCGACCGGCGGCGAGCCGTCGCCGGTCAGGGGTCGGAGGATCGCACTCACTGGCGGGCGGCGTCCGACCGGGCGCGGACCACAGCGAACTCCGACGTCGGCTTCCAGCCCGGCCAGTCGCTGCTGTTCGCGAGGTCCAGACCCAGGTGATACAGCAGCGTCAGGTTTTCGACGGCCGAGGTGAAGTCCAGATCGGCCGACCATTCATCGCTGGGCTTGTGATAGTCAGCTGCGAATCTGGCGCGCCACGCCGCTTCACCCGCAGCCCTGCCGCCCTCAACCCAGTCCCAGCCGTGCCAGGGCATGATCGCCGGCACGCCCATGCGGGCGAAGGGGAAGTGGTCGGAGCGGTAGTAGAAGCCCTGGTCGGGCATGCCGTCGTCGGAAACATAGCGGCCCAGCGGTTCGGCGAGGGCCTGCAGCCGGTCCTCCAGCTCGTTCTGGCCCTTGCCGAAGATCGGAATGTCGCGGGTCGGGCCGGACAGGGGCAGCATGTCGATATTGATGTCGGCCACGGTGGTTTCAAGCGGATAGACCGGGTCGGCCGCATAGCCGTAGGCGCCCAGCAGACCCATCTCCTCAGCCGCCATATGGGCGAAGACGATCGACCGCTTCGGCCGCGGCGCAGCGTTGATCTGACGCGCCATCTCCAGCACGCCGATGGTGCCCGAGGCGTTGTCCCAGGCCCCGTTCCAGATCGCGTCGCCCGTGACGCCCGGATGCTGGGCCTCGCCGCCGACGTGGTCCCAGTGGGCCGAATAGATGATGGTCTCATCCGGATATTCGGTCCCCGGAATACGGGCCAGCAGATTGTGGGTGACGAGCGTCTCGATCGTCTCGGAGGCTTCGACCGACAAGCCGACGCCGTTCAGCGCCACGGCCTTGAACCTCCCGTCGGCGATGTTCGGAAGCTGCGAAATGTCGAGACCGGCCGCCGCGGCCCAGACCGCAGCCACGTCGTGGTTGATCGCGCCGGTGAACTCCAGGTCGGCCGCGCCCGGCGTCAGGGTGCGGGTGCGGCTGCTTGAGCGCAACGCGCCCTGCCACGTGGTCGAGGCGGCGTCGTCCATGACCAGGGTGATGACGCCGACGGCGCCCCGGCGGAAGGCCTCGTCGGCCTTGTAGGCGCCGGACTGGTAGTTGGTCGCATACGGGCCGTTGAACAGTTCGCCGTCCGGCTCGCCGCCGACGACGATCACGACCTTGCCGCGCACGTCGGCGTCGCCGTAGTCGTCCCAGTTCCGCTCAGGGGCATGGATGCCGTGGCCGACGAAGACCAGGCCGGCGTTCTGGATCGAGGCCCGGCCGTCATTGGTGACGGCGCGCACGATGATGTCGGTCCCCAGGGTCAGGGGATGCACGGCGCCGTCCGGCCCGGTCCAGGCCGCGGTCGCACCGGCGACGGGCGAATAGCGCTTCAGGGCCACCGGCTGCAGCCATTGGCCGTTCGGTCCGCCGGGCTCGAGCCCCATGGCCTCGTATTGAGCCTGCAACCAGGCGAGGACCAACCGCTCGCCCTCGGTGCCGGGATAGCGCCCTTGATACTCATCCGTGCTGATGGCGCGGATGCCCTCGCTGAGTTGCGCGGCGGAAAAATCCTGGGCCGAGGCCACGCCGCCGGCCAGCAGCACGGCGGCAGCGGCGACGCCGCCCATCATCTTGCGAAACATATGGGAGGCTCCATCCCGGATTGACGGCGTGCAGTCTAGGAGGGCCCCGGAGGTCCGCCCATTAAGTTTTCGTCATCCGGCTCTAGCGCCGCTGGCTGGCGCTCGGCGCGCGGGCCGGACCGAACTCCGAACCCGGCATCCACTCCGGCCAGTCGCGGCTGTTGGCGAGGTCGCGGCCGATATTGAAGATCAACTGCAGGTCCTCGACCTGACCGCGCAGGTCCCACTCGGGCGACCATTCGTCGTCAGCCTGGTGATAACGACGGGCGCTGTATTCGGAGCGGGCGGTTTCGCGCGCAGCGATGGGCTCGTCGCGGAAGGCGCCGCCGCCGTCGACATAGGCCATCGGCACGCCGCGCTTGGCCAACGGGAAGTGGTCGGAGCGGAAATAGCTGCCCGAGGCCGGGTTGCCGTCCGGCTTGGCGGCGCGGCCCTGGCGGATCGCCTCGGCTGTGACCAGAGCGTCCAGATTCGACTGGCCCGAGCCGATGATGTCGACGTCGGCGACCCGGCCATAGACGTTCATGGCGTCGATGTTGAAGCCTGCAACCGTGGTCGCCAGCGGGTAGATCGGGTTGGCGGCGTAGAATTCCGAACCCAGCAGACCACTCTCCTCCGCCGTGAAGCTGATCATGACGATCGAGCGTTCCGGACGCGGACCGGCGCCCCAGACGCGGGCCAGTTCCAGCAGGCCGGCGGTGCCCGTCGCATTGTCCACTGCGCCGTTGAAGATGGCGTCGCCATTGGCGTCAGGCTGACCGACGCCGATGTGATCCCAGTGGGCGGTGTAGAGAATGGTCTCGTCGGCATGGGTCGTGCCGGGCAGGCGGGCGAGGACATTGCGGGTCGTCACCTGGGTGGTGGCCACGTCGAACATGCCGCTGAAGGTCGCGCCGGTCAGCGCAACCGGGCGGAAATCGCGGCTGCGCGCGGCGACCTTCAGCGCCTCGAAGTCGAGACCCGAACGGCGGAACAGGTACACGGCGACGTCGCGCTGGATCCAGGCCTCCATCGCCACGCGCTCGGCGGCCGCGTTGGCGCGGACGATGTCGAACTGCGGCGTCGACCAGCTGTTCTGCACCGTGGCCCAGCCGTAGGAGGCCGGCGCGGTCTCGTGCACGACGATGACCCCGGCGGCGCCCTGACGCGCGGCCTCTTCGTATTTGTATGTCCAGCGGCCATAGTAGGTCATTGCCCGGCCGTTGAAGGTGTTCAGCTCGGGCTGTTCGAAATCGGGGTCATTGACCAGCACGACGATGATCTTGCCGCGCACGTCGACGTCCTTGAAGTCGTCCCAGTTCCGCTCGGGCGCGTCGATGCCGTAGCCGACGAAGACCAGCGGCGTGTCGGTCAGCATGACGTGCCGCCCCGGCAGGCGGGTCGAGACGGTGATCTGCTGGCCCTGGGTCAACGGGATGGTCTCGCCCCCGGCTTCCAGCTGCATCCCCCGGAAATTGGAGGCGGCGAAGCGGTTCAGCGTCACATCCTGGGTCCACGAGCCGTTCCGACCGCCGGGCTGGAAGCCCGCCGCCGCATATTGCTCGCTCAGATAACGGACGGTCATAGCCTCGGCCGGAGTGGCGATGCCCCGTCCCTGGAAGCTGTCGTCGGCCAGCACCCGTGCATGCTCCGACAGGCGGGCTGTCTCGAAGGTTGCAGCGGGCGGGGCGGCGCCCCCTCCGCCGAGGGTGGCGCAGGCGGACATCAGGGCGCCGGCGGCAAGCACGGCGGCGGTCGGAAACAGACGCATGGACGGAAACACCCTCAGCCGAAATCAGAGACCGGGACGTTAGGGCGCCGCCCGCCGGGTGTCGATGAGCGGCGCCTTCAGAGTCCAGGACTCAGGGCGTCGGATCGACCGCCCCGCCTGCCGGCCAGTCGGTGTCGCCGATGCGGGTCAGCCGCATCTCGATCATCTGACGCGGCGGCTGGCCCTCGGCCACCCAGGTCCCGATCTCATGCCAGGTCCCGTCGCGCACCACTGCCACATACTGGATCTTCGCGTTCGGCCCGGCAGGCGTCTCCCAGCGGAAGCCGTCGTCGGTCACCTCGAAGGCGTAGTCGCCCGAATAGCCCTGGGCGTAGGAGCGGAAGCCGTAGCGTCCGGCCCGGGCATCCCACGACACCGTGGCCATGGCGTTGAACTGGGTCGAGCCGTCGGCGGCGTAGCCGCGGCCCTCGATGACCTTGATCGAACCGCCCAGCATCGAGCCGACGCGTTCCGTCTGGGTCAGGGTCATCGTGCCTTGCGGGCCGTGGATGGTGGCCTCGCCTCGCCATTCTCCGTCCAACATGTCCAGCCGGTCGATGGCTGTGCGCTGGGCCTCGGTGCCGTTGGGCGAGGCGGGCATCTGGGCATGGACCGCCACGGGGGCGGCCAGCAGAACGGCGGCGAGCGCCAGGCAGGTGAACGGCTTCATCATTGGATCTCCCTTTGACTTTGTCTTGTAAAGTACTTTCGCTATCCCGGCAAGCGGGCACGAAAAACCCGCCGGCGCGGGGCGTCGGCGGGTCATTTCGGTGTCGATGTCGGCAGGCCTAGTGGGCCACGCCCTTCCAGATCCGGCGGTAGCTCAGATAGGTGACGCCCGCGAAGATGAAGAGGAAGATCAGCACGCCCAGGCCGGTCTGTTTGCGCTCGACCTGACGAGGATCCGAGGCCCAGGCGATATAGGCGGCCACGTCCTTGGCCATCTGATCGACCGAGGCCACGGTGCCATCGTCGTAGGTCACCTGACCAGCGGCCAGCGGGGCCGGCATGGCGATGAAACCGCCCGGGGGCACGTGTGCGCCGTCGGGCATGAACGGCGTCAGGTCGCCGGCCATATAGGTGTTGTAATACTGGCCCGGCCGGATCTGCAGGCCCTGCGGCACGGCCGCATAGCCGGTCAGCAGTGAATAGATGTAGTTGGCGCCGTCATGACGGGCCTTGGCCATGACCGACAGGTCGGGCGGGGCCGCCCCGCCATTGGCCGCCGCGGCGGCCGTAGCGTTCGGATAGGGGTTGGGGAAGCGGTCGGCGGCGGTGCCGTCGCGCATCACCGGCTCGCCGGTCTCGGTGTCGATGTCCGCGATCTGCACTTCCTTGGCCAAAGCCTTGACGAAGCGGTTCTCGGCCGGACTGGCCTGGTGGGCGTCAAAGAACGGCCCGCCTGGCTCGGCCAGGGTGCGGAAATACATCAGGTCCATGCCGTGGCACGAGGCGCAGACCTCGCGGTACACCTTGTAGCCGCGTTGCAGCTGGTTCCGGTCGAAGCTGCCGAACGGTCCCTCGAAGCTGAAGCCGCCGTCGCGCAGGGCATGCGCCTGCCCTTCGGCCAGCGCGGGCTGGGCCGCGAAGGTCAGGCCAGCGGCGGCGGCGATCAGGACCAGGGTCTTCTTCATGGCGCGGATATTCGTCTGGAGGGTCATGGTCCCGCTCAGCCCTTCATCTCGGCGTCGCCGCCCGGCAGGACCGGCTCGGAGATCGTCGCCGGGATCGGCTGCGGCGTCTCGCGCAGGCCCACGAGAGGCATGATGATGAAGAAGAAGGCGAAATAGTAGGCCGTCGCGAACCGGGTCAGCCACAGATAGCTGTTCAGATCCCCGTCGATCAGGATGAAGGTCTTGAAGTCCCCGATCACCGGCGCGTCAGGCAGCTGCGCCCCGCACCAGCCGAGGATCAGACCGACGATCACGAAGATGATGAAGAAGGTCCGCATCGTCGGGCGGTAGCGCATCGACCGCACCCTGGACGTATCCAGCCACGGCAGGATGAACAGCACGCCGATGGAGCCGAACATGGCCACCACGCCGCCGAACTTGTCCGGGATGGCGCGCAGGATGGCGTAGAACGGCAGCATGTACCACTCAGGCACGATATGCGCCGGGGTCACCAGCGGATTGGCCGGAATGTAGTTGTCGGCGTGGCCCAGGGCGTTCGGCATGAAGAAGACGAACAGGGCGAACAGCATCAGGAACAGGATGATGGCGAACCCGTCCTTGACCGTGAAGTACGGATGGAAGGGAACGGTGTCCTTGGCCATCCGGTCCTTCGGGATCAGGATGCCGACGGGGTTGTTCTGGCCAGCCGCATGCAGGGCCCACAGGTGCAACACCACACAGCCGGCGATCACGAACGGCAGCAGATAGTGCAGCGAGAAGAAGCGGTTCAGCGTGGCGTTGTCGATGGCCGGGCCGCCGCGCAGCCAGATCAGGATCGGCTCCCCGACGATCGGAATGGCCCCGATCAGATTGGTGATCACCTCGGCGCCCCAGTAGGACATCTGGCCCCAGGGCAGGACGTAGCCGAGGAAGGCGGTGGCGATCATCAGGAAGAAGATCAGGCAGCCGATGATCCAGATCATCTCGCGCGGCGCCTTGTACGAGCCGTAGTACAGGCCACGCAGCATGTGCAGATAGACCGCGATGAAGAACATCGAGGCCCCGTTGGCGTGGGTGTAGCGGATCAGGTCGCCGCCGTTGACGTCACGCATGATGCGCTCGACCGAGGCGAAGGCCATTTCGGTGTTCGGCACATAGTGCATGGCCAGGATCACGCCGGTGGCGATCTGGATGACCAGGCAGAGAGCCAGAATGCCGCCGAAGGTCCACCAGTAGTTGAGGTTCCTCGGGGTCGGCAGCGACATATAGTCAGCGCCGAAGCGGATGATCGGCAGACGGGTGTCGAGCCATTTCTCGATGCCGGTCTTGGGGACGTAGGTGGATTCGTGATCGCTCATCGGTCTCGCCCTCAGCCGATCTTGATGCGGGTGTCGGAGAGGAATGCATACTCCGGCACGACGAGGTTCTTGGGCGCGGGGCCCTTACGGATGCGGCCCGAGGCGTCGTAGTGCGAGCCATGGCAGGGGCAGAACCAGCCACCGAAATCGCCCGTGCCGAAGGTCGGGATACAGCCCAGGTGGGTGCAGTTGCCCAGCACGACCAGATACGGCTCGTGACCGGGCTTGGTGCGGTCGGCGTCGGTCTCGGGTTCCTTCAGGTCGCGCGCATTGTTGTCGGCGACGACGCGCTGCAGCTCGGCCGCGGTGCGATAGCGCACGAACACCGGCTTGCCCTGCCATTTGATGACGATCTGCTGGCCTTCCTGGACCTTGGTCATGTCGAATTCGATCGACGCCAGCGCGAGCGTATCGGCGGCCGGATTCATCGAATTGATCAACGGCCAGGCCAGCATGGCCCCGGCGCCCACGGCGGCAGCACCGGCCGCGATATGAATAAAGTCCCTGCGGTTGGGATCCGGGTTGTGCGGATCGCCCTGGTCTTCAGCCACCGATTCGTTCTCCTGAGACGCCGACGACGCAGCCCCTGGGACCCGCCGTTGCAACGCTGTCGTTCCTTAGCGACTTCCCGCGATACTGGCCCGGCCCGGCTTTGCGGCGCATCGCCGCAAGTCGCGCTGCTTGTTGAGAAACAGTCGCAATTCGAGCCGCGACAAGCCTCCGGGCCGCGCGTATGAGGGCCTTAGAATGCGTCTCGCCCTTTTTCAACCGGCCATTCCTCAGAACGTCGGCGCCTGCATCCGTTTGAGCGCCTGTTTCGCCGTGGAACTGCACATCATCGAGCCCGCCGGCTTCCGTTTCGACGACCGGGCGATGAAGCGCGCGGCGCTGGACTACGGCCCGCTCGGCCATATGACGCGTCACGCCGACTGGGCCGCCTTCCAGCGCGACCGCGGCCCCGGACGGCTGGTCCTGTTCACGACGAAGGGCGCGACGCCGCTCAACGAATTCGTCTTCCGGGCCGACGACATCCTGCTGTTCGGCAGCGAGCCGTCCGGCGCCCCGGACTTCGTACACGCGGCCGCCGATGCGCGGGTCGTGATTCCCATCCGGCCCGAGGCGCGGTCGCTGAACCTCTCGGTCAGCGCGGGTATCGCCGTCTACGAGGCGTTGCGCCAATCTTCCCTTCTCCCATTGCGGGAGAAGGTGCCCCCGGAGGGGGCGGATGAGGGGTGAAACTCGATTGAGGAAGACTTGGGGGACGACCCGGGCAGTATCCTGAACACCGCGCATCACCCCTCATCCGACCCGCCGCGCGGGCCACCTTCTCCCTCAAGGGGAGAAGGAATCTACTCCGGCACCGGCGGTTCGCGCCGTCCCAGCCAGCGGTAGGCGCGGCAACTGACAAAGCTGATTGCGGCCGACCCCAGCGAGAAGGGAGCAAGAAAGATCAACATGTCCCTGTCCCAACCTGACGGAGGCTGGAAAAATTCGATGAAGAGCCAGACTCCCGTGGACAGCGCCATGAGCAAACTCACTGCGGCCACGCTCCAGGAAAGCCAGCGATAGTAGCTCCAGCCCCTGTGCGGCAGGCCCTGTTCGTCGCTGGGTAGCCTCCGCATTACTCCGGCGCCCCCGCCGCCGGCAGCTGGGCCAGGCCCGGCCGATCCCCGCGCTTGTTCGCCGCCACCGCTTCCACGGCCCGCATGACCCTCAGCGCATTCTCCCCCGCCAGTTTGCGGATGTCCGCCTCGGTCCAGCCATTGGCCATCAGGGCGGCCAGCAGGCGGGGATAGGCGTCCACGCCCTCAAGCCCCACCGGCAGGGAGTCGACGCCGTCATAGTCGCCACCGAGGCCGACATGATCGATCCC
>JALYPS010000329.1 GCA_030856285.1 Pseudomonadota bacterium | reverse complement strand
CACCTAGAACGACGACCGTCTGGCCGCGCACATTCAGCTGGGACGCCTGTTCGGCCAGCGCCGCCATCAGGCCGGCTCCGTCGGTGCTGTCGGCCCGGACCCTGCCGTCCCCGAACAGCAGCAGATTGGCCGAGCCGCAGGTCCGCGCCGTCGCGCTCGCCTCGTCCGCGAGCGCCAGCGCCTGTTCCTTGAACGGGGCGGTGACATTCAGCCCCCGCAGCCCCCCGGCGCGTCCGTCCGCGACCAGCGCGGCGAAACCCGCGGCGTCCTCAGGCCCGAAGGCGCGGTAGTCGGCGTCCAGCCCCGCCGCCGCGATCCAAGCGTTGTGGATTAACGGGCTCAGAGAATGGACGATTGGCTGACCCGCGACGCCCGCCAGCATCGTCATGACTTCAGCACCCCGGCCCGCCGAAGCTCGGCCAGCACCGGCCAAAGCGGCAAGCCCAGGACGGTGAAATAATCGCCCTCCACCGCCTCGAACAGCTGGGAACCCATGCCCTCCAGCCGGTAGGACCCGACGCAGGCCAATAGCCCCTCGCCCTCCGCCGCCAGATAGGCGTCGAGGAAGGCCTCCGAAAAAGCCCGCACCCGCATAGTCGCCGTATCCACACCCGACCAGACGATCTGGCCGTTGCGGGCGAGGGCTGCGCCGGAGTGAAGCTGGTGCGTCTTGCCGCGCATGGCCATGAGCCGCGTCCGCGCCGCGTCCAGAGAAGCCGCCTTCGAGACCAGTCCGCCGTCGAAAGACAGGGCCTGGTCCGCCCCGAGGACCCAAGCGTCGGCGTCGTGTCGCGACACCGCCAGCGCCTTCACCCGCGCCAGCTCGACCGCCAGCCCCGCGGCGTCAGCCGGATCATGCGCGGCCTTGACCGCGTCCTCGTCCACATCGGCGACCTGAACCGAGAACGGCACGCCGGCGTCCGTCAGCATTGCCCGCCGCGCCGCGCTCTTCGACGCGAGGATCAGTCGTTCCGACGGCGCGCTCACCAGGCCGCCCCCAGCCGGCGGGTGCGGCGCTCGTTCAACAGGTTGATGATGGCCGCGGCCGTCTCCTCGACCGATCGACGGGTCACGTCGATGACCGGCCAGCCGCGTCGCTCAAACGCCCGTCGGGCCTTCACCGTCTCCTCGCGCACAGCGTCGTGGTCGACGTAGGCGCTGGCCCGGTTGGCGTTCAGCCCGTCCAGCCGGTTCTTGCGGATCTGCACCAGCCGGTCGGGCGACACCGTCAGACCGACGATCAGCGGGTTCTTCAGGCCGACCAGCCGCTCCCCGTCCTCCTGGCCCGGCACCAGCGGCACATTGGCGGCGCGGATGCCGCGGTGGGCCAGATAGATGCAGGTCGGGGTCTTGGAGGTGCGGCTGACCCCGCACAGGACGACGTCCGCGCCCTCCAGCTGGACCGCGGTGCCCTGGCCGTCGTCATGGGCCATGGCGTAGTCGAGGGCGGCGATGCGGTTGAAATAGTCCGTGTCCAGCGCGTGCTGGGCCCCCACCCGGGTGGACAGGGCCGCGCCCAGATAGCGCGACAGGGCGCCGACCAGCGGGTCCAGCGCCGCGATCTGGGGCATGTCCAGCTTGCGGCAGCCTTCTTCCAGCAGTTCGCGCAGCTCCCGGTCCACCAAGGTGTGCAGCACCACGCCCGGCGAGGCGGCTACTTCCTCCAGCACCCGTTCCATCTGTTTGCCGGAACGGACCAGGGCGTAGATATGCTCGATCGGAATAACCCCGTCGAAACGGGCCACCACGGCCTTGGCCATGGCGTTCAGCGTCTCGCCCGTGGAATCAGACACCAGATGGACATGGAAATAGGTCGCCAGCCGCGTAGGGCCCGAGGCGCGGCCTGTCGAACCCGGAGTCATTGGCGGCTGTCCATGATTACAAGACTCCTGTGGACGGCCCGGGGCGCCATTGGGGGGCGATCGGGGCCGAAGCGTGCGTCTTTCCCTATAGCGGCGCCGGAAGCGGGCCGCGAGCGGGGACAGAGGTGGATGAGGCGCCAGGCGCGGCGCCTTTCATCCCAAGGCCGCCAGCCGCCGCCGATCCGCCTGTGGAGATCCTTAACGAGACGTTAACGGCGCCCAGCCCCGGACCCCGGACTCCGGTCGCCCGGCCCCGCCGTTAAGGCCTCGTCAGGATTTATCCCCGCTTTCACCAGCCCCGTGGAGACCCGCTCCGGCGACTGTGACTGTTTGCGGAAAACCCGTCCGCAACCGGCTCAAATGGCCTGTTTGTCCCCGTCGTCCCCGGCCCTGCCTTCTACTTCCAAACCTCAAGACTCTTTTCTTGAGAAGGATTGGAAGGGTGCGACACGGGACGGGCTTGAGCAGGACCCGGCCCCCCGGTAGGACCGGGAT
>JALYPS010000328.1 GCA_030856285.1 Pseudomonadota bacterium | reverse complement strand
CGGCCACCCTCTCCGCCCATCTCGACGACCGGTCTTGCCGGGGCCTGCTGCTGGTGGGACGGACCCGACGCAGCGACACCTTCCGGCTTCAGATCCGGGCCGAAAACCGGTCACTGGACGGCGGCCGGCTGGACGTGGTGGGACCAGGGATGGCGCGGGCGACCGCGCCCGTTGCGGACATCGTTCGGGCGCTGAACGAGGCCGGACTGACCGCCGACGCCAGTTCCGACTCAGAGGAGGATGCCGGCAGCTATCTGCTTTACCGTATCCTGTCCGGCCTGCCGGACGGGCCTGATACGCCGGCGATTGGCCTGTTGCGCGCGCCCGAGCATGAGACTGACGCGGCGGTTCAACGGGCGGTCAAGGCGGCGGCGCAGGCCATGGCCCATCACCTGCCGCCCCTGCCCCGCTCCCGCGCCAACTGACCCCGCAAGGGGATGGCGGCGAGAAGGCCCGCGCCGGCGAGCGCCGCCATCGCCCAGTAGCCGCCCGCTCCGAAGCGATCGTACAGGGGGCCTGACACGGCGGTCGCCAGACCGATCAACACCCCGGCGGACAGGACCGAACTGAGCATCTGCGCCGCCGTGTGAGTGTCGGGCGGCGAAAGGCGTTCGACTAGCTGGACCCCCGCCAGGAAGGTGGCGGCGAAGGTCAGGGCATGTAGGGCCTGCAGCGGCCATAGCAGCCAGAGCGGCGGAGCCAGCGCCATGGCGCCCCAGCGCAGGATGGCGGCGGCCGAACCGACCATGAGCAGGCTCCACGGACCGATGCCAACCCGACGGCGCCATGGCTCGAACAGCCACATCAGCGCGATCTCGACGATGACGCCGAAGGCCCAGAGCTGGCCGGTCACGGCCTCGCTGATCCCTTGTGCTTTCCACAGGATGGCGGAGAAGCCGTACTGGAAGGCATGGGCGGCCTGGACCGCGCCGACGGCGAAGATCGTCGTCAGAAAAACCGGATCGCCGAGCAGCAGGCCCAGTCCCCGGAACCGCTCCCGGCCGAGGATCGGCGCGCCATCGGCTACGGGCTCCGGCGGAAGGGCCAGGAGGGCCGCGGCGGCGAAGGCGAGGGACGCGACCACGATCCAGATGATGATCCCGTCGACCGGCCCCGCCAGCAGGAGCGCGCCCATCCCGATATTGGCGACGACGAAGGCGGCGGAACCCACTCCTCGGGGGATGGCGAAGGTGAAGCCGAGGCGCGCGGCGAGGCGGAGGGTCATGACGTCGGTCAGGGGCACCAGCACGCCCAAGGCCGTGGCCCCGATAAACCAGCCGGCGGCGCGCAGGGCGAAACCGTCGGCAAGGCCCGCGAGGCCGTATCCCAACGCCATGACGAGGCCGAGGACGGCGATGGGGGTGCGCCTCAACCGGAAACCGTCGGCCCAGACAGCCAGCAGGGGTCCGGTGACGATTCGCGCCAGCATCGGAGCGGCCAGAACGGTTCCGATCTGGGCTCCGCTCAACCCATGCGCGCTCAACCACAAGCCTGCAAACGGAAGGCTCACGCCAGTGGCGCCGAAGAGCAACACATACTGCAGGGCCATGCGCTGGGCGGCGTTCATGGTCGGCGGAATAGCAGACGCGCGGGATTCTGTCGGCTAGCGTCTGGTCATGACCGTGTCTCGCAATCTGGCGGCCTTCGCGGCGCTGAATGGAGCGCTCGCCGTCCTGATCGGGGCGTTCGCGGCGCATGGGGCAGGGCCGCAGGTCAAGACCCTGCTGACCACCGGAAGCCACTACCAGATGGTCCATGCGACGCTGGCCCTCGTCTGCGCCGTCTGGCCCGGCCGGGGCAGGCTGGTCGTGCTGGCCGGATGGCTGGCGGCCGTGGGCGGCCTCGTCTTTTGCCTCGCCTTGTCCGCCATCGCCCTGCTAGGCCTGACGGTGATGGGTGCAATCGCAGCAATCGGCGGCGTGCTGATGATCGCAGCTTGGCTTTTACTCCTGATTGACGCATTGCGGTCACAATCAACACCTGCCTGACGGCGCAACCGAGACCGATTACCAGTATGGCCTTCCCCGCGCCCGACACCCCGCGCCGCGACCTGTTCCCGGAGATCGAACCCTACGCCACCGGTTTCATGACGACCGACGGTGTGCACGAGATCTACTACGAGGAATGCGGCAATCCGCAGGGCCTTCCCGTCGTCGTGCTGCACGGCGGACCCGGCGGTGCGGTCAATCCGGGCATGCGGCGCTATTTCGATCCCGCGAAATATCGTGTCGTGCTGTTCGACCAGCGCGGCTGCGGCCAGAGCCGTCCCAATGCCTCGCTGGAGGAAAACACCACCTGGACGCTGATCGAGGACATCGAGCGTCTTCGCGAACTGCTCGGAATCGACAAATGGGTCGTGTTCGGCGGCAGCTGGGGCTCCACCCTGTCGATGGCCTACGCCATCACCCATCCCGAGCGGGTCGTCGCCTTGCTGCTGCGCGGCATCTTCCTGCTGACCAAGCCGGAACTGCACTGGTTCTATCAGGATGGGGCGTCGAACATCTTCCCGGACGCCTGGGAGAAGTTCCTTGCGCCGATCCCCGAGGACGAGCGCCACGACCTTATGGGCGCCTACTACAAGCGGCTGATCGGCGACGACAAGGCCGAGCGCGAGCGCTGCGCCGTCGCCTGGTCGATCTGGGAGGGCGAGACGGTCAGCGTCGAGGGTCCCGACGCCCGACCCGACAAGTTCGGCGAGCCCGAGTTCGCGGTCGCCTTCGCTCGCATCGAATGCTGGTATTTCATGAACGGCGGCTTCTTCCCTGAGGAAGGCTGGCTGATGAAGAACATCAGCAGGATCAAACATATCCCGTGCTGGATCGCCCAGGGCCGGTTCGATGTGGTGACGCCGATCACCAGCGCCTGGTCGCTGCACCGGGCCTGGCCCGAGGCGAAGCTGGACATCGTCAAGGACGCCGGCCACGCCTCCACCGAACCGGGCATTGTCGACAGCCTTGTGCGTGCGACCGAGTGGGCGGCGGGACTCTGAACCTGACGCCGGGCGGGGTCGAGAAGACACCATCCACGCCGGAAAAACGCGACCGCTGACTCTTCCGGTTTCCGCAGACAGGGGCCAGTGGTTCGACCGCGCCTGAGGGCGGCGCGGGCGGTATGTTCAGAACTGTCAAAGACCGGCCCGGCGGGGATCCGTTCAGTATGCAGACGGCCACGTCAGAAGCGGTCGCAACGCGGATTCGCGCCGGATTCAGACGCGGACAGCCGGGGCGGGAAGGTCGAATTCGGGACGGACAGGGGCGAGAAGATACGGGGCGAGAAGACACTGTTTGAAGCCCCGCAAAGACGGGCCGATCACTTCGGATTGGTCTTTTGCACCAGTTCGGAAAGCTGGAAGCCGATGCGGCGGGCCTCGCGTTCCTCGGGCTTCTTGCGGGCGTCGAGCAGGACGTTGATCTGGCCGTAGTGCTGGATCAGGCGCACCGGCTTGCCGTCGGAATTCTTGCCCAGAAACATGATGAAGTCCGGCCCCCAAAAGCCGAGGTCCTCGATCGACATGGTTCCGTCGCCGGGCAGGCCGACGATCCGCGCGCCGATCTCGTCATCCTTGTCGAGCCCCTTCTCGAAATCCTCGATCAGTTTGGACAGGCGGACGAAGGCCCATTCGGCCGGGTTCTCGCGCATCTGGACGCCGTCCATGAGGGCGGCCGTGCGTTCCGGCGTTGTCGCGGGCAGGCCCGGCTTCGGACAGGGCGTGTCGCCCCAGTCGGGGACGAAGGCTGGCGGGGCGGCGGGCGCGGCGACAGGCTTGGTTGATTTGGGCTTTTCGGACATTCCGGCACCCTAGCTCTCCCTCCCCTTCATGGGGAGGGTGGTCGTGCAGCGACCGGGTGGGGAATTGCGAAGCCGGGCGCGGCCAGTGGGTGACTGGCGTTCCCCACCCGGGCTCGCTGCGCTTCGCCGTCCCTCCCCATAAAGGGGAGGGAGAAGCCGAACCCAAGAACAGTCCGTGACCCTTCGGCAGTTCCGCATAGCGGTGAACCCGCGTGGACAGGATCAGGCCGAAGCCGAACATCACCGTCATCATGGACGATCCGCCATGGGACAGCAGGGGCATCGGCACCCCGACCACCGGCGCCAGACCCATGAC
>JALYPS010000326.1 GCA_030856285.1 Pseudomonadota bacterium | reverse complement strand
ATTTGTGGGTCTCGCTCTCGGGCACGGCCTCGACCCCGATGACGTTTCCCCCGACCCGGGCATAGACATCGGCCAGCTGTTTCAGCGCGCCTGGCTGGGCGTCGACGATCACATCGGGCAGCAGGACGGCGAACGGCTCGTCGCCGATGATGTCGCGGGCGCACCAGACGGCGTGGCCGAGGCCCAGCGGCTGCATCTGGCGGGTGAAGCTCATCTCCCCGGCCGTCGCCAGTTCGGCGATCATGGCCTCGAGGATGTCGGTCTTGCCCTTGGCCAGCAGCTGGGCCTCCAGCTCGATCTGGTGATCGAAATAGTCCTCGATGGCGCCCTTTGAGCGGCCGGTGACGAAAACGATGTGCTCGATCCCGGCCTCGCGCGCCTCCTCGACGATGTAGCTCAGGATCGGCCGGTCAACGACGTTCAGCAGCTCCTTGGGCGTGGTCTTGGTGCCGGGCAGTACCCGGGTGCCCAGGCCCGCGACGGGCAGGACGGCCTTGCGAAGGCGGCGGGCGGAAGCGGTCATGGGCGATCCTGAACGGCGGGAGGCGCCAGCGTAACGCATTCGCGTCCGGATGCGATCACTCCACTGTCACCGACTTGGCCAGATTGCGCGGCTGGTCCACGTCCGTCCCCTTCTGCACCGCCGTGTAGTAGGCGAGCAGCTGCACCGGGATGGCGTAGATCAGCGGCGCGATCAGGGAATGGCACTCGGGCGCATCGACGCGGCGGATGCCGGCGCCGTGCGGATCGGGCGCGGACTTCGGCGCGATCATGATCACCGGCCCGCCGCGGGCGGCGACCTCCTGCAGGTTGGAGGCGGTCTTTTCGAACACCTCATCCAGCGGGGCCAGGGCGATGATCGGCGTCAGTTCGTCGACCAGGGCGATCGGTCCGTGCTTCAATTCGCCGGCCGCGTACCCCTCGGCGTGGATATAGCTGATCTCCTTCAGCTTCAGCGCACCCTCCATGGCCAGTGGGAACATCGCGCCCCGGCCGAGGAACAGCACGTCGGTGGCCTTGGCGATGTCGGCGGCGACGGCCTTCAGGTCGTCCTCCATCCGCATGGCCTCGGCGATCAGACGGGGGGCTTCGAACAGGGCCTTGACCAGCTCGGCCTCGCGCGCGGCGTCGATCACCCCGCGTTGCACCCCGGCGGCGACGGCCAGGGCCAGCAGGGCGGCGACCTGCGCAGTGAAAGCCTTGGTCGAGGCCACGCCGATCTCGGGACCGGCATGGGTCGGCCACAGGGTTTCGGCCTCGCGCGCCATCGACGAGGAGTGGACATTGACCAGGGCGGCGGTGCGCAAGCCTTTGGTCTTGCACCATGACAGGCTGGCCAGGGTGTCGGCGGTCTCGCCCGACTGGCTGACGGCCACGGCCAGCGTTCCCGGCGTCAGCGCCGGCTGGCGATAGCGGAACTCCGAGGCGATCTCGACGTCGCAGGGCAGGTTGGCCAGTTTCTCAAACGCATAGCGGCCGATCTGGCCGGCGTAGAAGGCGGTGCCGCAGGCGACAATCTGGACGCGGTCGATGGCGGCGAAATCGGCGGAATCGGTCTTGGCCTTGCCGTTCACGAAATCGAGGTAGTGCGACAGGGTGTGCTGGACGCTGTCCGGCTGTTCGTGGATCTCCTTTTCCATGAAATGCCGATACTCGCCCTTCTCGACCAAGGCGGATGAGGCGGAGACCTGGACGATCGGCCGTTCGACCGCATTGCCGCCGACGTCGAACATCCGGGCGCCGGTCCGGTCGATGCCGACGTAGTCGCCCTCCTCCAGATAGGAGATGTGTTGGGTGAACGGGCCGACAGCGAGGGCGTCCGAGCCCAGATACATCTCGCCCTCGCCCCAGCCGACCACCAGCGGGCTGCCGCGTCGGGCGCCCAGGATCAGCCCCTCCTCGCCCTCGATCAGCACCGCCAGCGCATAGGCGCCGGTCAGCCGGTCCAGCACGCTCTTGAACGCGACCAGCGGGTCGTTGGCGCCGTCCAACGCCCGATCGATCATATGGGCCACGACTTCTGTGTCGGTCTGGCTCTCGAACGCCCGCCCTTCCGCCGCCAGCTCGGCCTTGAGCTCGGCGAAATTTTCGATGATGCCGTTGTGAACCAGAACCACCCGACCTGCCTTGTGCGGATGGGCGTTGATCGTCGTCGGGGCGCCGTGGGTCGCCCATCGGGTGTGGCCGATGCCGATCGTGGCGTTCAGGGGTTCGGCCAGAAGCACGGCCTCGAGCTCGCGGATCTTGCCCTTGGCGCGCCGCCGCTCGATGCGGCCGTCGACGAGGGCAGCCACGCCGGCGGAGTCATAGCCCCGGTATTCCAGCCGCTTCAGGCTGTCGATCAGCCGGGGGACTGCAGGACCGACGCCCGTCACACCGATGATGCCGCACATGAAACTGACCTCAAAAGTCGGGAGCCCCGTGCTTTGCGCGCGGGCGTCGGACGGTCTAAGCCACCGTCGCTGTCTGACGCCCTTTAGGCGACAGACGGCTGGATTTGCATCTAA
>JALYPS010000323.1 GCA_030856285.1 Pseudomonadota bacterium | reverse complement strand
GACCGGAGCCGAGGCCGCCGCTCGCGCCGCCCAGACCCTGGCCGGGGTCGAGGGCGTGTCCGAGGCCGAGGCCATGGACCGCGAGACCGCCGAGGCCTTGCTTCGTCCATGGGTCGGCGACGCCGTCCTGCCCGACCTGCCCATCCCTCATCTGGTCACCGTACGGCTGGACCGGGCCGCGCCGGCCAGCGCCGTCAGCCTTAGCCGCGCCCTCTCGAGCGCGGGCCTCGACGCCACGGTCGACGACCACAGCCTGTGGCGGGGCGAGGTCGAACGGTCGGCGGGCCTGATCACCCTTCTGGCCGCCGCGGCCTTCCTGCTGACCGCCGGCGCGGCCGGCGCCGCCGTCGCCTACGCCACCCGGGCGGGGATGGCGGCGCAGTCGGGCGTGATCAGCACGCTCAGCCTGAACGGCGCCTCGGACGGCGCCATCGCCGGCCTCTATCAGGCCCGCTACGGCCTGCTGGCGGCCGGGGCCGGGGCCATAGGGGCGCTGGTCGCCATGGCTCTGGTCGCGGGCCTGCGCTTCCTTGGCGGGGTTGAGGGGGTGACGCCCGCCCTGCCGCTGGCGTGGAGCGACCTGCTGATCCTCTCGCCATGTCCGCTGCTGGCGGGTACGGTGGCGCTTGTTGTCGCGCGATTCACCGCGCTGGCGCGGCTGAAGCGGGGTCACTAGGTTAAGCGCATGAAGTTTCTGACCTTCATCGCCATTCTGGTGCTGATCTGGACGATCGGCCTGTTCGCCTTCGCCGATCGCGTGCGCGGCTTCACGCCAGCGCCCGAGCCGGCGCGCGCCGACGCCATCGTGGCCCTGACAGGCCCCTCGGCCGAGCGGGTCAACGCCGCCATCCGCCTGCTGGAGCAGGACAAGGGGCGGCGGGTGCTGATCTCGGGCGTCAATCGCGAGGTCCGCCGTCAGGAGCTGCGCGCCCTGACTCCGGGCTCCAACCGCCTGTTCAACTGCTGCGTCGACCTGGGGTTCGAGGCCGAGGACACCACCGGCAACGCCCAGGAGATCGCCGCCTGGGCCGACGCCAAGGGCTATGACAGCCTGATCGTGGTCACCTCGGACTATCACATGCCCCGCGCCCTGACCGAGATCCGCGCCGCCGCCCCGGGCGTCGAACTGACCCCCTATGCCGTCGAGACGCCGTCGCTGGACAATTCCCGCTGGTGGAAGGCCGCCGTCACCGCCCGGCGGATGACGCTCGAGTACATGAAATATCTCGCTGCCCTCGCCCGGGCAACAGTCGGCGGCGGTCGCGCCGACCCAACTGAGGCTCCCGCTGACGCCCCGGCTGAAAAGGCCGCCTGATGTGACCACGATCCGGTCGCTGCTGTTCGTCGCCTGGCTCTATCTGTCGATGGCCCTCTTCGCCGTGGGCCTGTCGCCGGCCCTGCTGATGCCCTACCGCCAGTCGATGTGGGTGATCCGCAACTGGTCGAAATTCTGCCTGTTCGGCCTGCGCTGGATCGCGGGCGTAAAGGTTGAGTTCCGCGGCTTGGAGCATCGCCCGACCGGCGCGGCCCTGATCGCCGGCAAACACCAGTCGATGCTGGACGTGATCGCGCCGTTCGCGGTCCTGCCCGACAATTGTTTCATCATGAAGCAGGAGCTGGCCCCCCTGCCCTTTTTCGGCTGGTTCGCCACCAAAACCCGGATGATCGCGGTCGACCGTTCGGCCCATTCGAAGGCGCTGAAGGACATGGTCAGACAGGCACGCGCCCGGTTCGCCGAGGGCCGGCAGATCCTGATCTTCCCCGAAGGCACCCGCGCGCCCGTCGGCGCCCCCGCCGATTACAAGCCCGGCATCGCCGCCCTCTACCGCGACCTCGACTGCCCCTGCACGCCGATGGCCACGAACTCGGGGGTTCACTGGCCGGCGCACGGCTTCCGGCGCTATCCGGGGACGGTGGTCTATGAGTTCCTGCCGGCCATCCCCGCGGGGCTGAAGCGGGCGGAGTTCATGGCGGTGCTGGAAGAGCGGATCGAAGGGGCGTCGGGGGCGCTGCTGGATCAATGAAGATGCGGTTCTGGCACCTCGCTCAGGCAATCTTGGCCGCACTGATCGTATTGGCGTTCCTGCTGGGCGCGATGATGCCACCGCGTATCGGTTTGGGCTATTTTCTGATCGTTGGTGCCGCTTGCATCGTCGCTTGGCGCCTCCATGTCGGGACAAACATCATGATACCCTGTGTGGGCGCGGTGTTTGTGCTTGTCCTTGCCTTCACGCCCTCCCTGATCAATTTCACGCTCTGCACACACCCTCACATCTGCCAGACTCCGGACAGTATGGAAGCGGCTTGGGGATTGTCGCTTACGCTGGGGATTATGTGGTGTGTCGGCTTGGCCGCCGCCTTTGGCTTGGCCTTCATGTCACGGCGGCAGGCACCCGCCCGGACCTGAATTCGCGGGTTCCCGGCTCGGTAGCCTAAAGGCCAAAATCCTCCCCGAACCGCTCGATCTGGTGCATCCGCTCGTGCAGCACCGTCACGATGCCGATGTCGCCGTTCGACAGCCGTCGCCAATAGACGAGGTGTCGTTCGTACCGGAATACATAGCCGTCGACCCCGAACTCGGCGGGGATCGGCCGGGAGGTCACGCCATGGGTCTCGAGCCGGGCGAAGGCGTCAAACAGCCCGGTGATGTAGCTGTCCGCCCGCGCCTCTCCCCAGCGGTCGCGGGTATAGCGGTAGATGTCGTCGAGACGGTGCGAGGCCGCCTGCTGGATGCGGACAGCCACTCGGTCAGGCCCGGTTGCGAGCGATGACCTCGGCGGCGGTCAGGGCGACATAGGACGATTCCGGCGCGGCGAAGGCCTGGATCAGTTCGGCCTTGAGGCGGTCGAAAGCTTCCTGCTCCCGGCGCTCCTTGTCGCGGCGGATGAGGTCGCGGACATATTCGCTGATGTTTTCATAGGCCCCGTTGTCATCAACGTTCGACGCGACGAAATCGCTCAAGGCGCCGCTGAGGCGGACAGTCATGGTAGTGGTGCGGGACATCATCGCCTCCGTTCTGTCTTCAGGATACACAATATTGAAGACAGCACAAAATTGCCGGTGCCGCGCCGGCCCTATCGCAGCTTCTCCCATGGCAGCGCGTGCACCTGATCCCGTCCTAACGCCGCGGCCATAGGCGGCTCTCCGAACAGCCCGGCGATCGCCGGGTCGCGCACGTCCAGCCCGCCCGTGAACGCCCCGAACGCCGGCAGCACCGCTCTCCGCCCGTCCGTCACAAAACACGGCCGCCGCACGCCCCGCCCATGCGCCGCGACCCGGGCTGCCGGGTGCAGGTGACCGGCGATCTCGCCGGGCTGCACGCCGGGCTGAGGCTCATGGATCAGGCGCAGGGAGCCCAGCGGCATCGTCTCCACCACCTCGCCGACGAGGTCGTCCATAGCTCCGGCGAGGGCGGCGATGTCGTGGTTGCCCTCCAGCCAGATCCAGTCGCGCCCCGCCGCCAGCCGGTCCAGCCTCGCCTTGTCGTCCGCCGCCATCCGCCCCACCGAAGCCGCGTCGTGGAAGCTGTCGCCCAGCAGCACGACAG
>JALYPS010000276.1 GCA_030856285.1 Pseudomonadota bacterium | reverse complement strand
GGCGGGAGGTGCGATGGTACCGATCCGACGGCGAACGCGCCGGCGACGACGGGCGGGATGACCGCCGTCGGCAGGACGAAGATCCCGACGACCTCAAGGGCTGACCGGCGCGGACACGCATTCACGGGTCCCCAATCAATTTGTGTAATTCGTCACGGTCCACGCAGAAGGGCGGGGCGATGACGGTATTCGGCGTTCGGTGGCGGATGTACCGCAAGGGCGAGCCCCAGCGGGGCTGGCGCGACGCCGCCGTCCTGTTCGCCGTCTATGCCCTGACCTTGTGCGCCGGGGTGCTCTGGTCGCGCTCGGTCGACAATTCGACCGTCTTCTGGGCCGCGAACGGCGTCCTGACCGCGGGCCTGCTGCTGTTGAAGCCGCGCTTGGGCTGGGCCTTCGTCGCCGCCTGTATTTCGCTGAACCTCGTGGTCAACGTCATCAGCCAGTTGCCGCTGAACCTGAATCTCGCGTTCACGGCCCTGAATCTGGCCTTCTCGGTCGTCATCGCCATTCTGACGCGCACCTTCTGTGGGGCGGCGCTCGATCTGGGCCGGCTGAGGCGGTTCCTGCCCTTTGTGGCCCTGGTGGGTGCGACTGCGGTCGTGGAGGGCATGACCGGGGCGAATTTCACCTCGCCGGACCACGGACGCTGGCTGCTGATCTGGCCCCGCTGGGCCGCCTGTGACGCAGTCGGCATGGTGCTGGCCCTGCCGGCGACCCTGCTGATGATGCGGCGGATCAATCCGCTGTATTCGGGAGCGGCCGGACGAACCGAGCGCACGGCCCTGCTGATCGGCCTGGGTGCCCTGACCGCCGTGACCTTCGCCTATGGCGACCAGCCGCTGATCCTGCTGATCTATCCCGCCGTGCTGTTCGCCGCCTTCCGGCTGGGCGGCCGCCTGGGCCTTCCTGTCGGTCGGCGTGGTGGCCCAGATCGCCACGGTGCAGACCCTGGCCGACCGGGGGCCGATCGCCCTGTTCGATACCACCGCGCAGTTCACCCAGGTGGGGCTGCTGCATCTGTTTCTGGCCAGCGTCCTGCTGACCGCCACCCTGGCCACCAGCGCCCTGGCGGAGCGGATGCGGACCGAACAGCGCGCTCGCCGCAAGGAGGCCTCGGCCGCCGCCGTCCGCGCCCGCAGCGAACAGACCATCGCCACCCGCGAGCGCTTTCTGGCTGTGGTCAGCCACGAGATCCGCACCCCGCTGAACGGCGTCGCCGGGTTCGCCGGAGCCCTGGCGGCCCGCACCGACCTCGACCCCGAGGCCCGCCGGCAGGCCGAGGCCATCGCGGCCTCCTCAGCGGTGCTGACCGCCCTGATCGAGGACATCCTCGACTTCTCGCGGCTGGAACAGGGACGACTGGAACTGGAGCCTGAGCCCACGGAAATCGGTCCGGTGATCGCAGAGGCGGTCGAGCGGTTCCGGTTCCCCGCCTCGGGCAAGGGTCTGGACCTGTCCTTCCATCAGACGGGCGCCGCCGCTTCGGCCTACAGCGTCGACGCCCGGCGGCTGCGTCAGGTGGTGGCGGGGCTGATCGACAATGCGGTCAAATTCACCGACGCCGGTTCGGTCCGGGCGTCCGCCGTGGTCACGTCGGGCGAGGGCGGGATCGACCGGCTCGAGGTCCATATTGAGGACAGCGGCCCGGGTGTGCCGGAGTCGCGGCGCGGCGAGCTGTTTCAGCCCTTCGCCCAGATGGACGCCGGTCTGGCCCGGCGTCAGTCGGGGGCGGGGCTCGGCCTGGCCATGTGCCATTCCATCGTCGCCTTGATGGGGGGCGAATTGACGTATTCGCCCGGGGCCAGCGGCGGGTCGGTGTTCCGGTTCACCGTGCACCTGCCGCGCGCTGTCGTGCCGGCGGAAACGGCGGACGTCCTCGACCCGGACGAGCGGGCTCCGCGCATTCTGGTGGTCGATGACCATCCGACCAACCGCGAAGTGGCCCGGTTGATCCTGACCTCCTACGGCTGCGAGGTGTTCGAGGCGGACGACGGGGCAACGGCCGTCGCCGCGGCGGGGGCGGACGCCTTTGACGCCATCCTGATGGACGTGCGCATGCCCGGCATGGACGGACTGGACGCCACCCGGGCCATCCGCGCTTCGGGCGGACCGTCGGCAGGCGTGCCCATCCTGGCCGTCACCGCGGACGTCATGCGCGAGGATATCGAACGTTGCCGGGCCTCGGGCATGAACGGCCACGTTCCCAAGCCGA
The DNA here is from genome assembly GCA_030856285.1 of Pseudomonadota bacterium. Lineage (GTDB taxonomy): Bacteria > Pseudomonadota > Alphaproteobacteria > Caulobacterales > Caulobacteraceae > Brevundimonas. The sequence continues at coordinate 990 of JALYPS010000276.1, read as the reverse complement.
TCAATCCGGCGCGGCTGATGACGGCCCTGATGACGGTTCTGGACGGCGGCGAGGCCTTCCCCGTCGCCGCACCGGCCCTGGTCGCCGTCGCCGCCTGACCGTCCGTACGGAACTTGCGGAACAGGGATACACGACGTTCGTTCAGGAGTATGGTGCACGGGTCGGCCGTTAGACGTCGGATTGGGTCATGATTTCTCTGCTGCTCGCCATCGGCTTCGGTCAGGTTCCTGACGTCGCTCCGGTCTCGCCGGCGCCGCAGGTGCGTGCCCCCCTGCAATCCTGCGAATCGACACCGGAGGGCTGGGTCTGCAATTATCAGATGCCGGCGGTGATCCTGCGGGGGGTGCCGCCCGGAACGGTCGTGTTGACTGAGCCGCCGCTCATTTCCGTGCCGGTGCCGCCGACCGTGTCGCCTTCGGGCCCGCCGGTCGAGGTCGCCTCCGCGGAGGCGGACCGCCAGGCGCGGCTGATCGCGCGTTGCGCCGACGCCTCCTGGCTGTCCCTGTGCCTGCCGGATGACCGGCGCGAGGCCAGAATTCTGCGCGACGCCGCCATCGCCCGGGCCGCGCTGCGACGCGAGGTCTACCAACTGTTGAGCGAAAACAGATGCGACGAGGCCATGCGGACGGCTCTGGCCGGCGCCGACATGGCTCTGGTCTGGGAGGTGCGGAATCTGAATGTCTGTGCGCCTGGCCCGGCCACGGCTGAGGCCCCCGCCGACTCGAACTGAAAACCGGTTGATCCCCGGAATCGAAGAGGCCCGACGCCTTGCGGCGCGGGCCTCTACTTTTTGATCAAGGCCGGACCGGCCGGACGGAGTCCGGTCGGTCCTTGTCTTGTCCTAGCCGCGCTCGCCGTCGCCGTAACTGGCGGGCGCCGTGTCGCTGCCGTGACGGACGGGCTCGCAGTCGCGGCCGTCTTCACAGCCGGAGAAGTGGATTTCCGGCGGCTCGACGGTGACGTCGGACGGGCGGACATGCACTTCAGGGG
>JALYPS010000179.1 GCA_030856285.1 Pseudomonadota bacterium | reverse complement strand
GGGTGTGCACAACAAGATACCCCACGTCGGCATCGTGGTGGACGACGAAGACGTCGAGGACGCCGCCAACACCGCCATCGATCGCGCCCGCATCCGCACCACCCGCATCGGCAAGGGCACCAAGATCGACAACCTGGTTCAGATCGCGCACAACGTCGACATCGGCGCCCACTGCCTGATCGTCGCCCAGGTCGGCATCGCCGGCTCGACCCGCCTCGGCCATCACGTCACCCTCGGCGGTCAGTGCGGCGTCACCGGTCACGTCCACATCGGCGACCACTCGATGGTCACTGCCAAGTCGGGCATCTCGAAGGATGTCCCGCCGAAGACCATCATGCGCGGCTCGCCGGCACAGGAGAACTCGCTGGGCAAGGCGCAGGAGGTCGCCGTGCGCCGCCTGCCGCAGACCCAGGCGACGGTGAAGGAGCTGACCGCGCGCATCGCCGCGCTCGAAGCCAGGCTCGCCCAGGGCGGCCAGGGCTAGGCCGATGGGTTCGCAGCGCACCATCGTCCGCGAGGCCCGGGTCGGCGGCATCGGCCTGCACTCGGGCGAACCCTGCAACATCACCTTCAAGCCGGCGCCGCCCGACACCGGCATGGTCTTCGTCCGCACCGACCTGCCCGGCCGGCCCGGGCTGCGCGCGCATCCGGCCCGCCTGTGCCAGCGCATGCGCCGCACCGCGCTGTTCGAGAAGATCGATGGGCAAGAGGTCGAGGTCCACACCACCGAACACTTCCTCGCCGCCGCCACCGGCCTGGGCATCGACAACCTGTTCATCGAACTCGACGCGGTCGAACTCCCGGGCCTCGATGGCTCGGCGGCGGAATTCGGCGCCGCCCTGCGCGCTGCCGGCATCGTCGACCAGCCGGCGGCGCGGGTGGCCTTCGACCTCGACGCGCCGATCGCGATCGACGACGGCAAGACCTCGATCGTCGCCCTGCCCTACAAGGACGGGCTCAAGATCACCTACACCCTCGATGATCACGGCGGCGCCCTCGGCGGCGCCCAGGTGGTCGAGATCGACGTCACCGAGGACAGCTTCTTCGCCCAGATCGCGCCGGCGCGCACCTTCTGCCTGGCCAAGGAGGTCGAAGCCCTGCGCGCCATGGGGCTGGGCAAGGGCGCGACCTACCAGAACACCTGCGTCTACGACGGCACCCGCGTCATCGACAACCAGCTGCGCTTCAAGGACGAGGCCGCGCGCCACAAGGTGCTCGACCTGATCGGTGACCTCGCCCTGGCCACCCGCCGGGTCAACGCCCACATCATCGCCGTGCGCAGCGGCCACCGCGAGAACATGGCGCTGGTGCAGGAATTGAACCGCCGCATCGAGCGCGCCGACAAGCCCAAGTTCGTCTTCGACATCGCCCAGATCCTCGACCTGCTGCCGCACCGCTACCCGATGCTGCTGGTCGACCGCGTCCTCGAATGGGATCCGGGCAAGCGGATCGTCGCGATCAAAAACGTCAGCGTGAACGAGCCGATCTTCCAGGGCCACTTCCCCGGCGACCCGGTGATGCCGGCGGTGCTGCAGATCGAGGCCATGGCCCAGACCGGCGCGATCATGCTGATGACCAATCCCGACAACAAAGGGCTGGTGCCCTACTTCATGTCGATGGACAAGGCCCGCTTCCGTCGCCCCATCCGCCCCGGCGACCAGATGCGGATCGAGGTCGAGACCCTGCGCGTGCGCAGCCGGATGGCGGCGTGCCTGGCGCGGGTCACGGTCGAAGGTCAGCTCTGCGCCGAGGCTGAGATCCGCTCGGTGCTGGTCGAGCGCCCGCAGTCCTGAGACCTGCTGAAGTCTGACGTCTTTGCATGGCACCGCCTGGGCTGCGTCCTAGGCTCGTGCCCATGGTGCCCGCTGCCGGCATGCTCCTGGTCGCCTCGACCGCGCTGTCCGAACCTTCGTTCATGCGCTCGGTCATCTACCTCCTCGAACACGACGAGGACGGCACCCTCGGCTTCATCATCAATCGCCCGCTCGACATCGCGCTCAGCGATCTGTGGGCCGACTGCCCCACCGGCCTGGCCCCGGCCAAGGTCGCAGCCGAAGGCGGCCCCGTCGATCGCAACAAGGGCCTGCTGCTGCA
>JALYPS010000125.1 GCA_030856285.1 Pseudomonadota bacterium | reverse complement strand
GGTCGCGCCCTTCCGCGGATTGTTCTCGAGATTGTAGTCGTTGAGGAACAGGACGGCGTCCGGATCGGCCGCCCGGGCCTGTTCAAAGGCGCGGACGATATAGGCCTCGGGTCCCAGCTTGCGGGCGTAGACGCAGTCGCGCAGGCCGTCGCCGTCCTCGGCCACCGCTTCATTGACGACGTCCCAGCCGGCCATGCGGCCGCGGTAGCGTCCGGCGACGCTGGAGACATAGCGGTCGAACTCGGCGACGAAGCGGGCCGTCGGCAGGGCGTCGGTGAACTGGTCCAGCCCCTGCGAATACCAGACGAGGCAGTGGCCGAAGACGCGCAGGCCTTGCTCATGGCCCCAGTCGACCATCCGGTCCGAGGCGGAGAAGTCGTACCCGAAGCCCGGCTGGAGGATGCGTTCGGGCTTGAGCTCCCATTCGGGGGTGACCTGGTCGACGTGGCGGCGCATGGCCGCGACCCAGGCAGGGTCGTCGAGCTGGCCGGTCATGCCGGTGGCGCCGATGGGGAAGGATGCGAGGGATTTCAGGGGCGGCGCCAGCGGACCCGCCGGGGTCTGGGCCGAGGCGAAGCGTTCGCAGGCGGCCAGCCCGAAAGGCGCGGCGAGAAGGGCGCGGCGGTTCAGTCCGGGCGGATCAGCCCGCACGCCGCCTCAAGCCCAATTCGTCGAAGGCGGCCGTCTCGCGCTTGCCGGCGGCGATCATGGCGTTGAGACGGGTCATCTCGGCGACGTGTTCGAACTTCTTCAGCTCCTCGAACGCGCCGGACAAGGCGTCGCGGGCGCCTTCCTCCTCAGCGTCGATGACGACGACGTCGGCCTCGGCCGCGCCCTTGCGCAGCTTCCAGCCATTCAGATAGGCCTGCAGCATCATGGCGGCGTCGGCGTCGTCACGGGCGCGGTCCTGCTCGATCTCGGCCTCGGCCTCGAGCACGGCGATGCGCATTTCGGCGGAGGCGCGGCGGGCCGTGATCTCGGCCAGACGCTTCTGCAGCGTCTCGACCTCATAGTTCGAGATCCGGATCAGTGATTGGGCCCAGTTGCTCATGCGTACACGCTCCAGAGAGTCAGGGTCACTGAACCATGCCCTGATTCAGAATTGCTTCCAGCCGGGTAAAGGAATCGGAAAGACCGGTGTGGTCGTCCTTGTCCTGGCCGAGGAAAGCTTCCAGAGCCGGGTTCAGGGCGATGGCCCGATCGACCATGGGATCGGCCCCGGCGCGATAGGCGCCGATGCGGATCAGCTCTTCCATATTGCCGTAGTCCGACAGGCATTGACGGGCGCGGCGGTTCAGCTCGCGCTCGGGCGGTGTCTGGCAGGCGGGCAGGGTGCGGCTGACGGATTTCAGCACGTCGATGGCCGGGAAGCGCCCACGCTCGGCGATCTTGCGTTCCATGACGATGTGGCCGTCGAGGATGCCTCGCACGGCGTCGGCGATGGGCTCGTCATGATCACCGCCGTCGACCAGCACCGTGAACATGGCAGTGATCGGCCCCGCCGTCGTGCCGTCCGGACGGACCGGACCCGGTCCGGCGCGCTCCAGCAGCTTGGGCAGTTCGGTGAAAACGGTGGGGGTATAGCCCTTGGTGGTCGGCGGCTCTCCCGCGGCCAGACCGATCTCGCGCTGGGCCATGGCGAAGCGGGTGACCGAGTCCATCAGGCACAGGACTTCCAGATCCTGATCGCGCAGGTACTCGCTGATGGCCATGGTCATGTATGCGGCTTGCCGGCGCTTCAGGGCGGGTTCGTCACTGGTGGCGACGACGACGATGGCGCGCCGCAGGCCCTCCTCGCCGAGCGTCTCCTCGATGAACTCCCGGACCTCCCGGCCCCGTTCGCCGATCAGGCCGACCACGACAACGTCGCAGGTGGCCTGACGCGCCAGCATGGACAGCAGCACCGACTTGCCGACGCCGGAGCCGGCGAAGATGCCGAGGCGCTGGCCGCGGCAGGTTGTGGTGAAGACGTCCATGGCGCGGACGCCGAGATCGAGGCGCTCGCCGACCCGGCCGCGCGAATGGGCCGGGGGCGGGGGCGCGCGTAGCGCGTAGGCGGCGGGACCGACGGGGAGTGGTCCCTTGCCGTCGATGGGCTGGCCGAACGCGTCGATGATCCGGCCCAGCCAGGCGGTGGTGGGACGCACGCTGGCGGCGGCGGAGACGATGCGGATGTCCGCGCCCGGGGCGACGCCCTCAACCGGGCCGAAGGGCATGAGCAGGGCCTTGGCGTCGCGGAAGCCGACGACCTCGGCGGGCAGGGGCGACAGGTGACGGCGCTCGATCTCGGCCCGGGCTCCGACCGAAAGGCGCGAGAGGCCGCCCTTCGACTCGATCAGCAGGCCGTTCACGCCCGCGACCTTGCCGGTCACGACCAGCGGATCGATCGCTTCGACGGCGGCGGAAAGAGCGTGCAAACCACGAGGTCCCTGAACAGACCTCAACGGATGCGGGATCGTGGTTAACGACCGGTGAAGGTCGGGCGCCTATCCCCGTTTCAGCGCCGGCTTCACGCCATAGGTCGCCCAGCGCCACGCCCATTCCGCCGGACCATAGGCATGGCGCGTCAGCCACCAGCGGCTGAACACGATTTGCAGTC
>JALYPS010000116.1 GCA_030856285.1 Pseudomonadota bacterium | reverse complement strand
GCGGCTATGTCGCCCTGCCGGAGCCGCCGGCCGGGGCGCTGGCCCTGGCCGAGCGGACGCTGGCGGCCATCGGCGAGGATTGCTCTACGCCCGCATCGACATGGCCCGCGACGCCGACGGCGGCTGGCTGCTGATGGAGGCCGAACTGATCGAGCCGGACTTCTATCTGGGCTCGGCGCCGGAGGGCGGGAAGCGGTTCGCAGAGGCGGTGAGGGCGCGGCTCTAGATCGCCTCCCCCAACGCCATCAGTCCCGCCCGTGACGGGCACAGGTCGCTGATCACACAGGCGCTGCATTTCGGCTTCCTCGCCGTGCAGGTGTAGCGGCCGTGCAGGATCAGCCAGTGGTGGGCCTTGGGCAGCCAGTCTTCCGGAACCACGCGGAACAGCTGGGCCTCGACCTTGTCGGGAGTGGCGGCGTTGGCGAGGCCGAGGCGGTGGGAGACGCGGAAGACATGGGTGTCGACGGCGATGGCGGCCTCGATCCCCAGTTCGTTGAGCACCACGCTGGCGGTCTTGCGGCCCACGCCGGGCAGGGCCTGCAGATCGGCGCGGTTCAGCGGGACCTCGCCGCCGTGCTGCTCCAGCACGATGCGGCTGAGGGCGATGACATTGCGGGCCTTGCCGCGATAGAGGCCAATCGAGGCGATGTACGGGACCAACCCCTCTTCCCCCAGCGCCAGCATCTTCGCCGGGGTGTCGGCGACCGCGAACAGCTTGTCAGTGGCCTTGTTGACCGAGACATCGGTGGCCTGGGCCGACAGGGCCACGGCGACGACCAAGGTATAGGGGCTGGAGAAATTCAGCTCGGTCCTCGGGTCCGGCATGACCCGCGACAGGCGATCGAATATGGCCTCGACCCGGTCCTCGTCCGGCGGCCAGCCGAACACGGGGACCATGGCCCCGGTCATGACGGCGGGACGTTTGGGCGCGGGCCTGGCGGTGCCCAGGGGGGGGTTGGGAGTTACGGGTCTGGCCATGTGCGCTGGGTCGGTCAGGCGGGGTGCGCCGAAGAACGCAAGGTCCGGTTTCCGGAGCGAGGGTCAAGTCTGCTCTCGACCCAAAGCGGACGTTCACTCAGCCTGCTTCCGAGATAGAAACCAACGCGGCGGGGAAGCACGCGATCGGGCTGACAAGACCGACCGCACATCGGTTTCAACCTTGACTTTAGGCGGAGGGGTTCGCCAACGTGGTTACGGGGGAGTATGAGTTATGCGCTACTGCTGGGGATGGCCGCGACATGCAACCGTCGCGATTTGCGCCGCCATGGTGCTTGCTGGGACAGCCGGCAGCGTTATGGCCCAGTCCGCTGGCGAGGGACTTCTTGAGCCGCTGGTTGCTGCTGTCGCACGAGGCGACTCCGCTGAAGTCCGCCGAACTCTAGCCGACACGACCTTCCGAGCGGCCTTGGAGGCAGCTGGGCAGACCGGTCCGCTGCTGCACGATCTGGGGCAGACCGAGACTTTGGATGGCGACCTGCGCCGCGACGCCTTTCGTGAGGCAATCTCGTTGGCGCGGGATGAGCTTCTCGCGGCCAACGAAGGCCCGTCGCGGGCCGACCGCAGCGCTGCTTTGTATGACCTCCAAGCTGACTACGTGGACTTCCTGGAGCAGGATTATCTGCTGCATCGCCTAGCCGATCCAAGGGAGGCGGATCGCAATTCTCCCGTGCCCTTTGCAGCTGTCACCGATGTGTTGGCCGAGATCAGCCAAGTCTACTCGTCCCTGCACGACCTACTGCCGCCCTGCGGGGTCGAGTTAGCCTGTGCCGCGCGCCGAAACGCTCTTTTTGAGCGTCTGGCGGCTTTCCGGAATGGGCCGCTGGCCGGAGTGGTCGCACTAGTCGATGACGCCGTAAGGGCCGAACAGAACGCATATCGTCTTTTTGAGGCCGAGAACAACTTTGGCCAACGGGTGCGGAGCTATCAAGCATCGCGCGACGCCTTCGCCACCGCCGCCGCGTTGTATGGTGAGGCTGCAGCGCGGGTTAAGGCGTTGTCGCCGGGCCACCTTGCCGCCGATCGCTTGAGCGCCTACCGCGACTTGGCTGTGCAGCGTTCGGAATACGCCGCGCGCGTTGCTCGTGAACGGGGGGGCGACCGGGATGACCGGCCGGTGGAGGAGCCGACTCCGGTGCCTCCACCGACGCCGCCGCCTTACCCGCCGTCGCCGCCTTCCCCTCCGCCACCCCCGCCGCCGATGTTGAACGAAAGCAACTCGCTGGCGACGATCGCCCAAGCTCAGAACCCCGACCTCCTGACATCCTATCAGCGGACCTGCCTGGCGAGCTCCCCCGGTGCGCCCTTGAGCGCTGATGTGGCCCTTTACTATGCGACGAGCCGACGGCCGGTAGCCCGCCGAGATCCAGCGCGCGACCTCTATTTCGGGACCAGGCGCGAAGCCTTTGAGGGTGATCGCATCCGGTTGAACTACGGCCGTGCGATGGTCAATGTGCCATGCCAACGGGATCGGGGGGATCTGCCTAGGCCGCTGTCTGTCTTTATTTTTCAGCTAGAGCCGGTGCTCCCGAAGAAGCATTTCTACCTGCATGATGTGTCTACCTTTGCCGATCAAGCTGAGTGGCTAGGGGCGATCGACGGAGCCGTGACGCCGACGCGCCGACGCGAGGTGCTGGTCTATGTACACGGCTACAACAACGGCTTTTCGGCCGCCTCATACCGCGCGGCCCAGCTGCACGCCGACCTTGGTATCGACGGCGCCACTGTGTTCTACTCATGGGCTTCCCAGGAGCGGCTACTCGGTTACGGGCGCGATCGGGACACGGTCGAAGACGAAGCCGAAATTAGCGCCCTGGCCGACACCTTGGTGGCACTTCGAAACAGCGAGGCGACCACGGTTTATCTGGTGGCCCATTCGATGGGCAACCGCTTGATGATGGCTGCCCTCGAGGAAATCGCCGCCCGCTCCGATCGGCCTGTTCGAAACTTCAATGAGCTGGTCCTCGGGTCCGCCGACATTGAGGAACAAGAGTTCGAAGACCACTGGAGTGGTGCTCGTACCGTGGTTGATCGGGCGACCCTGTACGCATCAAGCCAGGATCGGGCGATGTGGGCGGCACGCTTGTTTGCCGGCGACCGCCGCGTTGGCGACGCCAGCCCTCAGCCTCTGGTCTTCGATGGCATGCGCACCATAGACACATCAGCAGTCGGTGGATCAGGACTTGGTCATGACGACTACAGCGAAGGCGGTCTGACCAACGTCCAGGCCTCGGTCTGGTTCGGCCTACAGCCTGAGGCGCGGTGTATTCTAACAGCCTCTGCCGGACCGCCGACAACCACCTATTGGAGCATCCTGCCAGAACAGTCCGAGCCCCGCGGGGACTGCACACACGCGAGCTTCAGCGACGCGGTCGCAGTGGCGCGGCTGACGGGATCTTTCTCGGAGGCTTTTGAGTGGATGAACCAAGTGTATCCTATGCCCGAAGACCCGACGCGCGACGACTCCTATGCCGATCGCATACGCCGGGTGATCCGCAACCTGATCGGTCGGCGGTAGCGGACGCCGGGTTACCAAACAACAAGAGGCAATCTGGCCGACGTCCGCTTCCCACCCGAAGCAGACATTAGGAGTGTCCGGTTGAACCGGTCAGGCTTGGCTCACGCGGCGCGGAGGTCTAGGGAGCCCCGTCTGCCTCCCGGAGTCCCACCATGCTGATCCATCTGTCGTCCTGGCCCGAGATCGACGCCCGGCTTAAGACCACGAAGACGGTCATCGTGCCGATCGGTTCGAACGAACAGCATGGGCCGACGGGCCTGCTGGGCACCGACTGGATGTGCCCCGAGATCATCGCCCACGCAGCAGAAAAGCAGGACGCGGGCCTCGTCGTGGCTCCGACCTTCAACATCGGCATGGCCCAGCATCATCTGGCCTTCGCCGGCACCATCTCGCTGCGCCCCTCCACCTTCATGGCCGCCATCACCGACTGGGTGAGTTCGCTGAACCGGCACGGGTTCGAGCGGATCTATTTCCTCAACGGACACGGCGGCAACGTCGCCACCATCGAAGCGACTTTCGCCGAAATCCATGCCGAATGGTCCTTCGTCGAGGAGCAGCCGCCGTTCGTGCTCAAGCTGAAGAACTGGTGGGACCTTCCCGGGGTCCACAGCCTGTGCAACCGCATCTTCCCGACAGGCCACGGCATGCACGCGACCCCGTCCGAGATTGCGGTGACGCAAGCCGCCTATCCGGACCACATCAAGACAGCGGCCTACAGCCCGCAGATCGCGCCGAGCGGCCCGATCCGCGACGCCCTGGACTATCGCGCCCGCTTCCCGGACGGCCGGATCGGCTCGGACCCGGCCCAGGCCAGCCCCGAGAAGGGCCGGACCATCATCGACGCCTCGGTCGCGGCCCTGTTGAAGGATGTCGCCGACTTC
>JALYPS010000077.1 GCA_030856285.1 Pseudomonadota bacterium | reverse complement strand
CGGCCAGGCCGAGCGCAGCTTCGGGCGGCGAGGGGTGTTCCATCTGACGGCGGGGGTCGCGGCCCTGCTGCTGGCGGGGGCGGCCCTGGTGCTGGCGGCGCGCGTTCCCGCCCCCGAGGCCGGTCCGGCGGCGTCGGTTCAGGGCGGGGGTCCGGCGAGCTCGCCGTGGTCGACAGCCGCCGTCGAGGCGGCGCTCGCCGAAGGACGGCCGGTGCTGGTCAATTTCACCGCCGACTGGTGCGTGACTTGCAAGATCAATGAACGGATGTCCCTGACTTCGACCGGCGTGAAGGCCGCGATGGAGCGCAGCAACGCCGTCTATCTGGTCGGGGACTGGACCCGGCGCGACGACGCCATCACCGCCGAGCTGCAGCGCCACGGGCGGTCGGGCGTTCCGCTGTATCTGTTGTATTCGCCGGGGGTCGCCGAGCCGCGCATCCTGCCCCAGCTTCTGACTGAGGGGGTCATCATCGACGCCCTCAAGGACGTTCGTTCCTGAAGGGCTGAGGGGGACTTGGGATTCCCTCTGCCATTGGGAGGATGCGACTGCCTGCACCGAGTTTAAGGTGTTGTAAAAACAAAGGGTTAGAATTCCGGTTTGTACCAGAATGGTCGAGCTGTTGTACCAGCGCCGTTGCTTGCATCAAGGTGGCGGAAGGCCGTCCTTGGTGATGGCCGAAAAGCAGACCTGCCAGATGTCCGCTACGGGTGGGGAGCAGTCGTCCGGCCGAACCGTCGCGAGCGTCCGCTTCCCGGCCGCGCGCGAATGACCTCTCTCGGCACCCGCCAGACACCGCGCAGCTCACCTGATCGGACATGAAGCGGGCTTTGCGGACACCGTCCGACCTCGCCGGGCTTGGATCAAGATGGAAGGCGGGCCCTAAGGATTTCAAGGCAGGCTGATCTGACGCTCGCGAGCGACGGGGTCGTGACGGACTCAACCGCTGGCGTGAGCGCATCGTAATAGGCTGCGTACCAGGCCGGCTCCATTTCGTAGCCGGCGGGTCGACAAATGGAGTCGGTGCTGAGGTTCGGGTTTGCCTCATTCAAGATCGCCAGCACGCCCGACGGGTTCACCACCATCGCCGCCTTCAGCGCGGTATTGAGATCGGCGTAGGATGCGTTCTCGGTGCCGGGCTCAAGAGGAGTGGCCAAGGCCAGCCAAGCGGCCTGGCCCGAGGCAATTCCGCCCATGACGCTGGTCCAACGGGTTTTTTCGCCGTCGGGATCGAGTGCTGCGACAGTCCTCTGGGGACCCTGCGTCTCGATCATGTTCGAGACGTCCCGAGGTGAGATCGCCGGCCCGCCAGCAAACTCCGCGGTCGCCGTGGCGGTGTAAGACGCAATGGCCGCAGTCGGGGCGGAAGCAGCCGCCGTGGCAGACGTATCCGCAGCAGATCGGGGGGCCTCTGCTTGCGAGCAAGCGGCAAGCGCGCTGACGGCGGCCAGGAGGAGGATGCTGCGAACCATGGTGTGTCCTTCGACGCCAAACCAGCGCTCGTGCTCGCAGAGTTAGCACTGACTGGCCGAGGAGTCCCGAACACGGGCCGCCGGCTGATGGCCCTGCAACTCCGGTGCGGCATCGTACGACAGTAAACTCTCGTCGGGTGAGGGGGAGCGAGACAAGGTCCGCTAAGGGTCGGGAGCCGACCGTCACCTCAGGGTGGAAAGCGGACCTTCGGGCTCGCTACGGCAAATCCGCGAACATGCCGGGCTGCAAAACGAGCCAGCTTAGATTTCGGCAGCCATCATAATCACACCGGTTGGCCTCGATGATGAGCGGCATGGGAAGCGTCAACGCCAAGAAGGCCACCGCCAGCAGCGGCCTTCTCCGATAGACGTTCAGCCATGCCCCTGCGATGCCGACCACGGCGAGGATCAGAGCGCAGAGCGACAGCCATTGCCAGAATTCCATCTTGTCACGGTAAGACCGCAGCACGTGGAGATAGCCGCCATGCCCGGTAATCTGGAGCGCGTTGACCCACGAGATCAGCACAGCCAGCGCAATCACGATGGGTTGCCCCGCGCGGCTCAACGCCGATTGCTTCATGCTCGCCCCCCACAGACTTGGCGTGACACTACACCACCCCGCGATGTCCGCTTTGGGTCGACAGCGATCAGTCGTCTGGCCGGCTCGACCGCTACTGGTTGGCTTCCGCCAGCCGGTCGTTAACGATCACTACGGGTCCATAGCCCAGTCCCTCGAGACGAGCCGCCTGCGTCGCGGCGTCGCCCACCACGACGTAGATCATGCCGTCGGTACGCAGATGCTCCGCCGCCAAGGCCTGCACCTGCCGAACCGTTAGCCCCTCGACGACTTGGGCTTCCCGGGTCAGGTAATCAGCCGGGAGACCGTAGTCGCCGATGGCCTCCAGCACGTCCAGCTTGGCGACGGCAGTCTCGAAAGCCCGGGCGCCAATGCGCGCGCTCATGGCGTCGAGGCCGCCGGGCCCGAGGTTCTCGGAATCGAGGAAGAACAGGTGTTCGAACAGGTGGGCGAAGCCGGTCCGGCCC
>JALYPS010000005.1 GCA_030856285.1 Pseudomonadota bacterium | reverse complement strand
GGCGTGTCCATCAGGTTGAGGACGTAGTCGAGGCCGTCCCTGGCCTTGTAGTTCAGGCGCACGGTCTGCGCCTTGATGGTGATGCCCCGCTCCTTCTCGATGTCCATCGAGTCGAGCACCTGCGCGCTCATCTCGCGCGCGGTCAGGCCGCCGGTGAATTGAATCAGCCGGTCGGAAAGCGTCGATTTGCCGTGGTCAATGTGGGCCACCACACTGAAATTGCGGATGCGGTCGATGGGAGGGGTCGTCATGGCCGCGCCGGTAGCACGGCGGGGCCGGATCGCCAACGCACGCGCCGTCCGCGGACTGTTTCGCCACCGTCTCCGGCACGGATTACTTCGCGTTAAGGCAGTGCTTTGGCGTTTGAGAAGCCGCGGCGAAACCGCTATTCAACAGCCGATGACAGGGGCGCCCAGGACGGGCGACCCGAACGCGAGACGCGCGGCTCCCCTCCGTGGCGTCGATAGGAATCAGACGTGGCGAACATTGTGCGGAACAGCCTGGCCGGCGCGGCCATGATGGCTTTGGCTCTGACCCTGGCGGCCTGCGGCGGCGACGAGGCCGCCAGGAAGGCGGAAGCCAAGGCCGAGACCAAGGCCGGCGGCGGCGCGTCCAGCCAGACGGTGTCGATCGCCGTGGCGTCATTGCAGAACCTGCCGCGCACCGTCACCGCTTCGGGGACGGTCTCGGCCTGGGAAGAGGTGCCGGTCGGCGCCGAGACCGGCGGACTGACGGCCACGGGCGTCTTCGTCGACGAGGGAACCTGGGTGCGTCAGGGCCAGCCGCTGGTGCAGCTGAATGACGCCGTGCTGCGCGCCCAGCTGCGCCAGCAACAGGCCGGGGTGCAGACCGCCGAGGCCAACGCCGCACGCGATCAGGCGGCGCTGGACCGCGCCCAGGAATTGAAGGGACGCGGCTTCCTCAGCCAGGCGTCGCTGGACACGGCGCTGGCGAACCAGCGCGCTTCGGCCGCCAATGTCGCCGCCGCCCAGGCGTCGTTGTCCGAGACGCGGACGCGTCTGGCGCAGGCCACCATCAAGGCGCCCGTCTCGGGTCAGGTGATCCGCCGCAGCGTCACGCGCGGCCAGATCGTGGGGGCCGGGACCGAACTGTTCCGCATCGTCCGCGACGGCCGACTTGAGCTGGACGCCCAGGTGCCGGAGACCGAACTGGCTCTGGTCCGGTCCGGCCAGACCGCCGTGATTTCCTCAGATCAGGTGGGCGAAGCCACCGGACGCGTCCGCATCGTCACGTCCGAGGTCGACGCCGCGAACCGTCTGGGGACCGCCCGCATCTCCCTGGCCGGCGGCGCCTTCCGGCCCGGCATGTTCGCCCGCGCCCGCATCCAGGTCGGCGCCCAGCCGGTCGTGACCGTGCCAACCGCTTCGGTCCTGTACCGCGAGAACCGCGCCGGGGTCTTTGTCGTGGCCGGAGACAACCGTGCCCATTTCCAGCCGGTCACGGTGCTGTCGCGCGCGGCGGACCAGACGGCGGTCGATGGACTGACGGCGGGTTCGCGCGTCGTGGTCGCCGGGGCCGGCTTCCTCGGCGAAGGCGATCGGGTGACGGTGGCCGCAGCGCCGCGCGCGGTCGCGCCGGTTCGCGCCGCCGCCCCGGCCAAGAACTAGGGCCAGGGACATGAAAAACCTGTCGTCCTGGTCCATCCGGAACCCGGTTCCGATCATTCTCATGTTCGTGCTGCTGACCCTCGCGGGGATCAACGGCTTCATGGGGATGCGGATCAACAACAACCCCGACATCGACTTCCCCCTGATCGCCGTCTTCGCCGGCCGCCCCGGCGCCGCGCCGAGCGAGATGGAAGTCCAGGTCACCCGGCTGATCGAGGATTCCCTCGCCGGCCTGCCGGGCGTGCGCCACATCAACTCCCAGGTCACCGACGGCTCGTCCTCGACCACGATCGAGTTCGAGCTCGGCACAGACACTGAGCGCGCCACCAACGACGTCCGCAACGCCATGAGCGGCCTGCGCGCCGACCTGCCGCAGGACATGCAGGAACCCAGCGTCCAGCGCATCGACATCACCGGCGACGCCCTGATCACGTGGGTGGTCCGCTCGTCGACCATGACGCCGGAAGAGATCAGCTGGTTCATCGACAATGAAGTCAGCCGTTCCTTGCTGTCGATCCAGGGCGTCGGCGAGGTCAACCGTTCCGGCGGGGTCGACCGCGAAATCCGGGTCGAGCTGGATCCCGACCGTCTCGCCTCCTTTGGCCTGACGGCGGCCTCGGTCAGCCAGGCCCTGACCTCGGTGAACAACGACCTCCCCGGCGGGCGGGTGACCATTTCGGGGTCCGAGCGGTCGATCCGCACCCTCGGCGCCGCTGGCTCGATCGAACAGCTGCGCGAGACACTGATCCCCCTGGGCGGCGGGCGTTCAGCTCGTCTGGGCGACCTTGGAACGGTCACCGAC
>JALYPS010000004.1 GCA_030856285.1 Pseudomonadota bacterium | reverse complement strand
CGCCCGCACCGACGACATGCCGGCGATGACCGCCGAGTTCATCGCGGCCATCCCGTTCCGGGCGGCGGCGGCGATCGCGGTCATCCCGGTGGACACGGCCAGGGATGTTTGGGCCATCCCGACCCGGACCGCGGCCACGATGGTTGCCATCGAGGCGGTGACGATCGACGACCAGGACGCCATCCCCGCGGCGATCGCCGAGTTCCCGGCGGCCATCCCGGTCGAAACGGCGGCGCTGATCTGGGAGAACCCGGCGGAGACCGCGGTCGCCATCCGGGCGATCCCGAGCTGGATCGACGTGGCCCACACCCCGGCACCGGCGATGATCGTCGAGTTGACCGCGGTCATCCCGGCCGTCGCGGCGGCGCTGACCCCGGCGAACCCGGCCGACACTGCGGTGGCGATCCGCTGCACACCCAGCGTCGCAGACAGTGCCCACACCCCGGTGCCGGCGATGATCGCCGAGTTGACCGAGACGAGGCCGGCGGTCGCTGCTGCGGCGACCTGCGCCCACCCGGCGGTGGCGGCTGTGACGATGCGCTGGAACCCGAGCTGCACCGTGAGCGCCCACACCGCGGTGCCGGCGATGATCTGCCCGTTCACCACGGCCAGACCGGCGGCGACCGCGGGTCCAAGCCCGGCCAGTCCGGTGGCCACGGCGGTGGAGATCCGCGCCATCCCCAGCTGCACCGACAGCGCCCACACGCTGGTGGCCGCGATGATCGTCGAGTTGACCGCGGTGAACGTGGCCAGGATCGCCGCCTGCATCGGGGCGAGCCCGACCGTGACGGCGGTGGCCATCTTCTGCACGCCGAGCTGGACGGACAGCGACCACACCCCGACCGCGGCGATGATCGTCGAGTTGACCGCGGCGAACGAGGTAGCGAACACCTGCGGCAGGGTGAGCAGCCCGACCCGCAGGCTGTTCGCGATGGTTGGGCCGGAGTTCTGCACGGCCTGCGCGACCCGGTTCATCCCGATCGCGGCGAACACCGACAGGCCGTTGAAGCTGCGCTCGATGATCGGGGCGATCTGCGACAGGATCGCCTGCGTCGTCTCCGGGATCGGGGCGAGTGTCCCCTCGACCACCCCGGGCACCCCGGACAGCGACGCCCCGGCCGCGCCAGTGACCGCGGCCCCGGCCGCACCGACCGCGCCCTCAACGGTGCCAAACGCCTTCGTCGCCGCTGCGGCACCGACGGGACCGGCAGCGGCCATCCCCGTCTCGAGGCCCTTACCGAACTCGCTCGTCCCGGTGGCGACCTTGCCACCCGCAGTCCCGAAGAACTCATCCAAGGCCTGGTCGAAGCCGCGGAGACCGTCGGCGAACGGCGTCGAGTCGATACGGACACCATTCAGCGTCTCGCTGATCTGGTTCATCGACTCGGCCGTGTCGATGGAGAGCCCGTCAAGGCCCGCGGTGAAGCCCTCAAACTTCGTGTTGACCGTGTCGAAGGCCTGCAGCCCCGTGGAAAGCCCGGAGCCGATCTGCCCGAACGTCTCGGTGAGGTCCCCGATCAGGCCGATAGCGGCGGGGATGCCACTGATCATGTTCTGCAGGTCTGACTGGAACGTCTGCGACTGGAACACCGCGCCGAGTTCGGTGAACGAGTCCTCGATGGCATCGATCGTCGCGGTGTCGACCCCTTCGAGGGCCGTGCCCAAACCCTCGAACACCGACCCGGCCGCCGCGCCGAGCTGCGCGAAGTCGAACCGGTTGAAGAACCCGGTCAGATCGTCCAGGAACGATGTGACGCCCGGGGCGGCGGCGGCGAAGACCTCGATGCCGTTCGTGACCAGGTTCGCGAACCCCTCGGCCAGCTCGCCCAGGACGTCGCCGAGCCCGCTGAACGCGGCGTCCAACGTGCCCGAGGCGATGAGGCCCTCGACGTCGGTTCGGAACGCCGTCCCGAACCGGTTGACCGCCTCGGTGAGGGCGTCAAACGCGGACTGGCGAGACGCCACCAGAAGCAGGCCGTCGGCGATGTTCTGGAACCCGGGGGTCATGTTGGTGAGCGATGTCGACACCCCGTCGAAGATCGCTTTCAGGGTGCCCGCACGCTCGGCCGCCGCGATGGTCTCGGCCAGGCCCAACGCCAGGTTCGACACACCGCCCGCGACGTCGTTCAGCCCCGCCGTGAGGGTGGGGAAGATCGGGCGGATCGTGTCGAACACCTTCGTGAAGCCGCGCTCGAGCGTTCCTTCGACTGTCGCGCTCAGCGCTTCCAGTTCCGGCTTCAAGCTGGCGGCGGCCCGCTTGATCCCTTCGAACCCGATGGCGACCGCAGCCAGTGGTGCGGCGACCAATGCGAGCGCGGCCGGCGCGGCAGCGATCGCCGTAGCGGCTGCGCCCCACGCAACGGTGACGGCTGCCCCGGCGACAGCCAGCGCGGGGGCCAGCACGACAGCGGCGGCGAGGGCCGTGACCAGCCCCCCGATAC
>JALYPS010000002.1 GCA_030856285.1 Pseudomonadota bacterium | reverse complement strand
CCGACGGACAAATTCGCGCGCCTGCACGACGACCTCCGCGAACGCGGCGCGGCGCGGCCGTTCGAAGGGACGCTGGAACGCTGGAGCTATGAGCCGTTGGCCGAAACAGACCGGGCGGCGCGCGCAGTGCTGGAGCGGATGACGAACGGCTAGTCTCCGCCGCCGCCAGAGGCGTATGTGCTGCTGTCAGACCCGGAACTATCGCGGCCCCTCGGTTTCCCGCGGGAATCCATCCCCACGCCGAGGGCCAGGCCGATGGCGATGCCGCCGCCGATGCCCAGCGCGAGGTTGTCCATCGCGATCCCCAGCGCCACGCCGATCGCCGTGCCGAGAGCGACGCCCACGCCGGTATAGCTGGTCTGCGCCATTCGATCCTCCCCAGTTTCCCTGCAGCCTATCATCGCGCGAAGGGGAATCACCGCCTAAATAGGGACCATGAGCACTCCCCGAACCGTTCGCGTCGCCATCATCGGCTCCGGCCCCGCCGGCTGGACCGCGGCCATCTACGCCGCCCGCGCCATGCTGAGCCCTGTGGTCATCGCCGGCCTGCAGCCCGGCGGCCAGCTGACCATCACCACCGATGTCGAGAACTATCCCGGCTTCGCCGACGTCATCCAGGGCCCCTGGCTGATGGAACAGATGCGCGCCCAGGCCGCGCATGTCGGGACCGAGGTGATCGAGGACATCGTGGTCAAGGCCGACCTGTCACAGCGCCCGTTCCGCCTGACGCTCGATTCCGGGACCGAAATCCTCGCCGAGACGGTGATTATCTCGACCGGCGCCCAGGCCAAATGGCTGGGCATCGAGAGCGAGGCGAAATACCAGGGCTTTGGCGTCTCTGCCTGCGCCACCTGTGACGGCTTCTTCTATCGCGGCAAGGACGTCATCGTCGTCGGCGGGGGCAATACCGCGGTCGAGGAGGCGCTGTTCCTGACCAATTTCGCGTCGAAGGTGACCGTCGTGCACCGCCGCGACGAGTTCCGCGCCGAACGCATCCTGCAGGACCGGCTGTTCTCCAACCCCAAGGTCGAGGTGATCTGGAACAACGCCATCGACGAGATTCTCGGCGAGACCAACAGCTTCGGCGGGGTGAACGTTACCGGGGCGCGGCTGAAGAACGTCAGTACGGGTGAGACGCGAGACCTGACCGCCGACGGCGTCTTCATCGCCATCGGCCACGCCCCGTCCTCGGAACTGTTCACCGGTCAGCTGGAGACCAAGCAGGGCGGCTATCTGGTGGTCAAACCGGGCACGACGGCCACGGCCATCGAGGGCGTCTGGGCCGCCGGGGATGTCACTGACGACATCTACCGCCAGGCCGTCACCGCGGCGGGAATGGGCTGTATGGCCGCGCTGGAGGCCGTCCGCTTCCTGGCCGAGGAAGACCACGCCCGCGCCCACAACCCCATCTCGCACAAGCAGGCGGAGAAGATCGGGGTCTGGTAAGGCCGGGCTTTAGCCGAACATCTGCAAGCCATCCGGAACCACCGGCGCGGGTTCGCCGCGTCGCAGGTGGAGGGCGTATTCGACGGCCTCGCGGACGCAGCCCTCATCCGTCGGCTTGGTCAGCACCCCCATCGTGCCGGGAACGCCATGGCTGACCATCCCGGGATTGGCGGTCATGTACAGGACGGTTACGCCAAACGCCTGACCCAGTTCCTGACCGAGGCCGACGCCAGTCGCTCCGTCACTCAGGTGGATGTCGACCAAGGCCAGTTCGACGCCGCCACCCGTCGCAAAGGCCCGCGCGGTGCGGGCGTCGGGCGCCGTGCCGACAACCTCATAGTCGAGATCCTCGAGGACGAAGCGAAGCTCCATCGCCACCAGGGCTTCGTCTTCGATAATCAGGATACGGGCGGTCATAAGTTTCGATTCGCTACGGAGTTCTGCTCGCTCAACGCGGGGCGAGGATGGCGGTTCACGCCAATTGTTTCGCGGCGCGACGCGGCGTCAGGGCCTTGGCGGGAATATCGGCGACGACCTCAAGGCCCTCGCGAGCCCAGGTCTGCTCCAGCGCGCCGCCCAGCTGTCCCTCGACCGACAGGGCCAGCAGGGAGGAGCCGAAGCCCGCGCCTTGCGGCGAGCCTGTCAGCGGCGGACCGCCCCGCTCCCGCCAGGTCATCACATAGCGTTCGCCCTCGCGCTGGGTGGTCAGGGCGACCCCGCCGTCAGGGACCGACAGCCCTCCGTATTTGGCGGCGTTGGTGGCCAGTTCGTGGAACAGCAGGGCGACCGGCGTGGCCGCCTGATCGTCAAAGTCCGCGT
>JALYPS010000470.1 GCA_030856285.1 Pseudomonadota bacterium | reverse complement strand
GCGACGGCCGGGCGCGGATCGACCTGCGTGTTGCGGCCGCTCGTCTCTCCGCCGGCGACGCCTCGGCGCGCGACGCCGACGGGCGCCTGACCTTCGACGGCGAGACGACCGGCTGGATCGAGACCTTCCGTATCGACGGGATCAGCGCGGTCGATTTTCGCACCGCCCGGATCGAAGGCCCCGGCGCATCGGCGGCGACCGCGCGGCTCCGCTTGACCGCCGCCCGGACCGTGTTGGCCCGCGACCCTCGCGGCCTCAGCTGGCGGCTGGACGGAAGCGCGGCCCTGACCGCAGCCCGGGTCTCCGGAGCCGGACTGGACGGCGCCGGCCTTACCCTGAATTCCAGCCGGCTGACCATGGGCGGGCGCGGTGCGGCGGTGGAAGCGGCAGGACCCGTCGTCCTGTCGGCGGAACGGCTGGCCTGGAATGACCTGACCCTGACCGGCGTGCGGGGCGCAACAGATTTCGACCTCGTCTCCGACGGCGGCCTGCGCGTTACAGCCACGGGCGCGTTCCAATCCGCCCGCGGCGCATGGCCGCTGTTCGGCGCGCCGTCCGGTGAAGACGTGCCGGAGCTGGCGGGGATGAAGCGCGCCCTGTCGGCCTTCGCGGTCGACGTCCCCGGCTTCGCCCTGAGCACCGGGCACTCGGGAACGCGCCTCGCCCTGACCCGCCCTGCGACCCTGCGTCCTGCGAACGGCGGCGTGCTCACTCTGAGCCCTGCGGCCACGCCGATCTTCGTCGCGGCGCGCGGCCAGGCAGGCGGCGGCGCACTTTCGCTGACGGCGACACGCGGACAGGGTCTGCCCGAGGCCGCCTTCGCCATTCCGGCCTGGCGGCTGACGCCGTCGGGCTTCACAGCCACGCTCGACGGCCGGGCCGCCCTGGACTTCGGCCTCGCCCGGGGGATCACGCTCCAGACCAGGGGCGAGTTGAGTTCCTCCGGCAGCGGGCTCGCCTACGTCGCCGCCCGCTGTATTCCCCTCACCGTCGAACGGCTGGAGCTCGATGAAAGCGATGTCGTCGATGTCGCCGGCGACATCTGCCCCGTCGCCCGTCCGCTGGTGAGCGTCGCCGACGGTCGCTGGCGGGCCGACGGCGCCCTGCGGAGCCTCGACGCCTCGGCGCCCTTCCTCGCGTTGAATTTCCGCGACGCCGAAGGCGGCTTCACAGCCACCGGCGGTCCCGGCGGCGTCGGTCTCGAGGCCCGCATCGCCCGCGCGACGGTCGAGGACGCCACCACGCCCCTGCGCTTCCACCCCCTGACCGCGACCGGCTCCGCCCGACTGGCCGACGAAGACTGGTCCGGCGCTTTCGATCTCGCGCGCGGCGGTGCGGATCTGGGTCGCCTTACCCTGGCCCACGACGGCCAGGCGGGGGCCGGCGGTCTCACCATTGACGCTCCGTCCATCATGTTCGCGGAAGGCGCGCTCCAGCCCGCCGACCTCAGCCCGCTGGCCGAGATCATCGGCTCCCCGGCGTCCGGCTCCGTCGCCTTCGACGGTCGCATCGACTGGCGGGCCGGGACGGAAGGGAGCAGTTCGGGCCGCCTGACAATTCCGGGCCTCGACTTCACCAGCCCCGCCGGCCCGGTGAAGGGCCTGCGCGGGTCCATCGACTTCATCAACCTGGCCCCCCTGACCGCCGCGCCGGGCCAGCGGCTGTCCGCCGACCGGCTAGAATCGGTCACACCGCTGACCGACATTGAATTGACCTTCGGCCTCGACAAGGCGGCGGTGACCATTGAGGGCGGCGAACTCGCCGTGGCCGGCGGTCGCATCCGGGTCGAGCCCTTTGCTGTTTCGCTGGACCCTGATCAGCCGATCAGCGGCGTCATCGTGCTTGAGAATGTCCAGCTGGGTCAGGTCATCGCGGGCGCCGGCTTCGGCGAAAAGGTCAACCTCGATGCCGTGGTCTCGGGCCGCCTGCCCTTCACCTCCGACCGCGTGAACGGCGTCCGCATCGCGGGCGGCTCGCTGGCCGCGGTCCAGCCCGGCCGCCTGTCCATCGCCCGCGAGGCGCTCAGCGGCCTCGAGGCCGGCGGCGGAGGGGAGGCGGTGCCCCCCAACACGGTTCAGGATCTGGCCTATCAGGCCATGGAGAACCTCTCGTTCGACATCCTCTCGGCCGAGGTCAACAGCCTCGACGAGGGCCGCATCGGGGTGCTGTTCCGCATCCGCGGTCGTCATGATCCGCCCGTGTACCAGGAGCTGCGCCTCTCGATCGCGGAGTTCATCAGCCGGGAGTTCCTCAACCGGCCGCTGCCCCTGCCGTCCGGCACAGGGATCGACCTGACCCTGGACACCACTCTCAATCTGAACCAGTTGATCGGCGACCTGCTGGAGCTCAACCGCGCCCGCGACGGACGACCTTCCGCGGAGGCGGCTGCTCCGCCGGCGACCCCGCCCCCCACGCCGTGATCAGGCCATCTTCTCTGTTCAGAACCCATTCACGCTCAATCGCGTTAGATCGCCGTGGATTGAAGACCGGAGACCACTGCTCATGACTCGGCCCCAGACCCGGATGCGCACCCGCCTCGCCCTCGTCGGCGTCATCGCCGCAGTCGGCCTCGGCGCCTGCACGCCCACGGTCCGGCTGCAGGTGGACCCGATCCAGATCTACGCGAAGCTCGATGCCGACGTTCGCGTGCGCCTCGACAAGGAGCTTCAAGACCTCCTCATCGAAAACCCCAACCTGTTCTGACGCGAAAGTTGACCCACATGTCTTTCCGCAAGTTCTTCGTCGTCGCCGCGGCCTTCGCGGCTCTCGGCGTCGCCGCGGGCGCGGCCTTCGCCCAGACCACCGCCCAGAAGTCTATGATCGACGCCGCCAAAGCGCAGGGCGCAGTCGGCGAACAGGCTGACGGCTATCTCGGCTTCCGGGTCCCGGCGTCGGATGCCGCCCTGACCGCAGCGGTCCGGGACACCAACACGGCCCGCCGTGAAGCCTATGCGCGCAGCGCCCAGGCCGCCGGTGATGGCGCGACGACCGAGGCCGCTGCGGCTCGAATGTTCCAGACGCAGCTTCTTCCCCGCATCAGCACCGGTCAGTGGTACCGCACCGCCCAAGGCCAGTGGGTCCAGCGCTGACCGCGCAACGTCTGCTGTCGAGACTTCTCCTCGTCATCGGGGTCGCTGCTGTCGCAAGCGCCGCTGTCAGTCTTGCCTGGACCGCCATCGGCGGCGGCGCATTGAGCGTGCACGGCCTGATCGCCGTGTCGCTCGGTGTACTGGGCACGGTCGGACTGACCTGGGTCCTGATGGCGCTGGCCTTCAAGTCCAGCCGGGAAGGCTGGGACGACCGACCCGACGATCCCGACAAGCCTTGAGCCGCCGCGCCGCTCGCGCGATAGGTCGCGGATGACCGACGCCGCCAAGCCCTCAGAGATCACCTACGCCGGCTATCTGGCGCTCGACGACCTGCTCGCCGCCCAGCATCCGCTGTCGGACGAACATGACGAGATGCTCTTTGTCATCATCCACCAGACCAAGGAACTGTGGCTAAAGCAGATCCTGCATGAGGTGACTCTCGCCCAGGCCCTGGTCCGCGGCGGTGATCTGGTCCCGGCCTACAAATGCCTTGCCCGCGTCAGCCGGATCCAGGCGGTGATGACCATGAGCTGGGACATCCTGGCCACCATGACCCCGGCCGACTATCTGCGCTTCCGCGGCGTGCTGGGCTCCTCCTCCGGCTTTCAAAGCGACCAGTTCCGGCGGTTCGAATTCATGTTGGGACTGAAGGACGACCGCTTTCTGCGCTTCCACCTTGAACGGCCCGCCGCCCACACCGCGCTTCAGGCCGCCCTTGTCGCGCCCAGCCTATACGACGACGCCCTCTCCCAGCTCGCGGTCGCCGGCCTGCCGGTCCCGGTCACGGTTCTGAACCGCGACGTCAGCAAGCCCTATGAGCCATCCGAAGAGGTCGAAGCCGCCTGGCTGGAGGTCTATCGCGACACCACCCGTTGGTGGCCCTTCTACCAACTGGCCGAGAAACTCGTGGACCTCGACGACGCGCTTCTGACCTGGCGGCACAAGCACGTCGTCACCGTCGAACGCATCATCGGCCGGCGTCGCGGCACGGGCGGCACCGAGGGCGTCGCCTATCTGACCGAGACCCTGCAGCGCCGCTGTTTCCCCGAGCTCTGGTCGCTGCGCACGAAATTGTAGAACGGCGAAGCTGAAACCTTTTCAGGCCCGACAGCGCTTTCAGGTCTCCTCCCGGAAGCTTTGAAAGGCCTGCCCATGACCACTCCCAATGATCACGACATCCACGTTCTCAACAGCCTGATCGAAACCACTATCGACAGCGCCGACGGCTATCGCGAAGCCGCCAAGGAAACCGACAAGCCCAACTATCGCTCGTTGTTCGAGGCCCGCAGCTTTGAGCGCCAGCAGGTGGCCGTTGACCTTCAGGGCACGGTCCGCACCCTGGGCGGCGAGCCCGAGGACGACGGCTCCATCCTCGCCAAGGCCCATCGCGCCTTCCTCGACGTCAAACACGCCCTGCTGCGTGACGAGCAGGCTGTGGTGAACTCGGTCGAGAACGGCGAGGACTTCATCAAGGCGAAGTTCGAAACCGCCCTCGAGGACTCCGCCGTATCGGCCACCACTCGCGAAACCATCCGCCGGGCCTACACCACGGTGAAGGACGGGCACGACCAGATGCGCGATCTCAAGCGCAGCCTGGAAGGCCAGAAGGACGCGGACGGGCGGCTCTATCCGAACTAGTAGAAAAGGCCCCGGCGGAACCGCCGGGGCCTTTGTTATTTCGGCGAAATAAGCCGCTTATGCTTCGGTGTCGTCGGACTTCCGGGCGGAGCCGGTTTCCGGGACCACGACGCCCTTGACCGGGCGGACGGTCTGCTTCTCGGCGATCCGGGCCGACTTGCCGCGGCGATCGCGCAGGTAATAGAGCTTGGCGCGCCGCACGACGCCGCGACGCTTGACTTCAATGGCGTCGATGTTCGGCGACATCAGCGGGAAGACGCGCTCGACGCCCTCGCCGAAGCTGATCTTGCGCACGGTGAAATTCTCGTTGATCCCGCCGCCGGCGCGGGCGATGCAGACGCCTTCGAAGGCTTGGATGCGTTCGCGCTCGCCTTCCTTGATCTTGACCATGACCCGCAGCGTGTCGCCGGGCTGGAAGTCGGGGATCGCGCGGACGGCGACCAGGCGGGCTTTTTCTTCGGCTTCGATCGTCTGAAGGATGTTCATTCTATTCTCCTCGGGCTTTTGCGCCCTTTAGCTGTGATTTGGCGGGCTCAGGTCCCGCATTTGTCTTGTCCATATGCGCCGTCCAGAGGTCTGGCCGCCGTTCCCGGGTCGTCACTCGCCGCTGCTCTTCGCGCCATGCGGCGACCTTTTTATGGTCGCCCGACAGAAGCACCTCGGGTATTTCCAGCCCCTCGAACGTCCGCGGTCGCGTGTACTGCGGATGCTCCAGAAGACCGTCCTCGAAGCTCTCCGAACTCAGGCTTTCGGCCTGGCCCAGCACTCCGGGGATCAATCGAACGCACGCCTCGATCACCACCATGGCCGCCGCCTCGCCGCCGGCGAGCACCGCGTCCCCGACGGAGACCTCCTCGAACCCGCGCGCGTCGAGCACGCGCTGGTCCACCCCCTCGAACCGGCCGCACAGCACCCTAATGCCGTCCGCCCGAGCCCATTCCTTGACGCGCGCCTGGGTCAGGGGCCGACCCCGGGCGCTCATGTACAAAAGCGGCCGGGGCGGCCCGGAAACGCTATCGAGCGCCCTTGCCACCACGTCCGCCTTAAGCACGGCTCCCGGGCCGCCACCCGCGGGGGTGTCGTCCAGGAAGCCGCGCGTATCTGTGGAAAAGGCCCGAATGTCAACCGTATCAAGGCTCCAGAGCCCGCGCTCACGCCACGCCGTGCCGATCAGCGACACGCCGAGCGGCCCCGGAAACGCTTCCGGAAACATGGTCAGGACGGTGGCGATGAAGGGCATGGCGGCGGCTCATACAGCAATCGCGCTCAAGCAGCGAGCGACCGCGTCGCGAGCGGTAGCGCCCTAACAAGATTGCCCGGCGGCCCAACCCGACGACCAGGCCCACTGGAAATTGTAGCCGCCGAGCCAGCCGGTGACATCGACGGCCTCGCCGATGACGAACAGGCCGGGCACCGACTTCGCGGCCATGGACTGCTGGTCCAGCTGGTCGACGGCGACTCCGCCCAGGGTGACCTCGGCGGTGCGGTAGCCTTCGGAGCCGACGGGCTTGACGGTCCAGGCGTTCACGGCGGCGTCGAGGCGGCGCAGGGTCTTGTCGCCGACCCCGGCCAGCTTGCCCTTGACGGCCTCGCGGTCGCAGATGCTCTCGGCGAGGCGGCGGGGGATGATGTGGCCCAGCGCCGTATGCACCATCTGTTTGCCGTTCTCCTCCTTGGCGGCCTTGAGGCGGGCGTAGAGGTCCTCGCCGGGGGCCATGGCGACGGTGATGGCCTCGCCCTCGCGCCAGTAGGACGAGATTTGCAGGATGGCGGGGCCGCTGAGGCCGCGGTGCGTAAAGAGCATCGCCTCCGCGAAGGCGGTTCCGCCGCCCTTGACCATGGCGTCGACGGCGACACCGGCGAGCGGGTTCAGCGTCTCCAGCAGACCGGCCTCGAAGGTCAGGGGGACCAGGGC
>JALYPS010000454.1 GCA_030856285.1 Pseudomonadota bacterium | reverse complement strand
CGCCCGCCCCGCCTGCGCGACCTGCGCCGCCCGCCCGTGCGCCGCGTTCAGGCTGGGTCTCCAGCAACAGCCGGCCGCTGACGGAACAGGAGCGTCAGGCTGTGGCCGAGGCCCGTCAGGCCGCTGTAGAGGCTCGAATCCACGCGAGAGAAGCCCGCCGCGAGGCCCTTGAGGCCCGGGCCCAGGCCCGCGCCCATGTCGCCGGCGCGCCTGAAGCCCGCACCCATGCCAGAACCGCCATAGCCGAAGCCGCCCAGGCGCGTGCCCGGGCCGGGGTGGCTCGCGCACACGCCGCTCGCGAGATGGCCAACGCCCGGGTGAACATGGCCCATGGCGCGGATCAGATGGTCGCCGGGGCGCGGCATATGCGTGAGGAGTCGGCTCGACTACGCGATCCGGCCTATCGGGCGACGCAGATCGAGCGGGCGCGGGAACGCGGCGAGACGGTCACCGACGCCGAGCTGCAGGCCCTGTCGCCGCGCCTTGCGAACCAGGCTGAACGGCTGGAGGCGCGGGCCGTGGCGCTGCGCGAACGCGCTGCCCGTCAGCCGTCCTGATCGAGGAGGCGGGTCCGCCCGTTCCGGTCAGGCCGGAGCGGGCGGGCAGTCAGCCTTTTTGGGAGTCCCACCAGCAAACCGCGTCCGCGTCGCGGGCGCTGAGCTCGGGATAGGCGGGGTCGGAGCCGACGTCCGGCACGCGCCGCCATGAGCGGGCGCATTTGGGGTGGTCGGACTTCGCGACCACTACAGAGACATCGAAGATATAGCCGGGCAGCCTGAAAGCATCCTCGGGTCCAGGCTCACGCTTCAACTCGGCGCCACTGGTCCTCAGCACCTCCGCGAGATCGATACCCTCAAGGTCGTTGATGACTTGGTCGTTACGCTTGCCGATGGGCAGATAGACGATAGGCCATACATCCAGCGCCCCGCCAATACGCTTCTCCCTGCGTTCCAGCTCGATGGCGCCCGTGGCGATGTCCAATACGATTTTAATATTGTGCCAGCGCAGAGCTTCGCCGTCGTTCTGCCACTCCCCCGGCGTCTCTGGGATCACGCGGGCGCAGTTGGAACCGCCATCGGGATAGCGCGTGCCCCAGGCCTCTTCCATCGTGAAAGGCGTCAGCGGGGCCAGCCAGGTGGTCAGGCGCATGAAGACCTCATGCATGACCGTGCGGGCCGCGCGGCGGCGGATCGCGTCGGGCCGGTCGCAGTAGAGGCTGTCCTTGCGGACGTCGAAATACAGGGCAGACAGGTCGTTCGAGCAGAACTCCAGCACCGGCCGCACCACGTCCTGGAAGCGGTATTCGGCGTAGGCCTTGCGGACGTCGCGATCGAGCTCCCACAGGCGGTGCAGGATGAATTTCTCCAGCGGCGGCATCTGGTCGAGCGGGAGGCGCTCTTCCTCGTCAAAGCCGACGAGGGCTCCCAGCAGGTATCGGACGGTGTTCCTCAGCTTGCGATAGGCGTCGACCGTGGTCTGCAGGATCTGTTTCCCGATCCGCTGGTCCTCGGCGTAGTCCACCAGGGCGACCCAGAGGCGCAGGATGTCAGCGCCTGACTCCTTGATGACGACGGCGGGGTCGGTGGTGTTGCCCCGCGACTTGGACATCTTCTCCCCGTTCTCGTCCTGGGTGAAGCCGTGGGTCAGGACGGCGTCATAGGGGGCGCGGCCGCGGGTGCCGGCGCCTTCCAGCAGGTTGGACTGGAACCAGCCGCGATGCTGGTCCGAACCCTCGAGATAGAGATCGGCGGGCCAATGGGACGGGCGGTCGCCCGTGTAGCCATGCGCCGGGTCACGCGCTTCGAGGGTGAAGGCGTGGGTGCAGCCACTGTCGAACCAGACGTCGAGGATGTCCTCGATCTTTTCGTAGCGGGCCGGGTCATGAGCGCCGAGGAAGTCGGCGTCGGGACGGGTGAACCAGGCGTCGGCACCGCCCTCGGCCACCGCGGCGGTGATCCGGGCGTCGACCTCGGTGTCGATCAGGGGCTGACCGGTCTGTTTGTCGACGAACATGGCG
>JALYPS010000445.1 GCA_030856285.1 Pseudomonadota bacterium | reverse complement strand
GCAGGCCGAAGCGGGCGCAGACCGTCGCCGTCGCCACGCCATGCTGGCCGGCCCCGGTCTCGGCGATGATCCGCGTCTTGCCCATCCGCATGGCCAGCAGGATCTGGCCCATGCAGTTGTTGATCTTGTGCGCGCCCGTATGGTTCAGCTCGTCGCGCTTGAACCAGATGTCGGCGGCCCCGTAGTGCTCGGTCAGCCGCTCGGCCAGATACAGCGGGCTGGGCCGGCCGACATAGTCGGTCAGGAAGCCGTCCAGCTCAGCCTGGAAGGTCGGGTCCGCCTTGGCCGCCTCGTATGCAGCGTTCAGCTCATGGACCAGCGGCATCAGCGTCTCGGCCACGAACCGCCCGCCATAGGGGCCGAAGCGGCCCTCGGCGTCGGGCATGGCGTACTGGTTGGGAATGATGGCGTTCACGATCAAAGCCTTGACGCGGGGGAGCGGCGGAATTCAGGCCGACCGGACGGCCTCGAGGAAGGCCGTGATCAGCGCGGGGTCCTTAACACCCGTCGCGGTTTCCACGCCAGAGGACACATCCACCAGCGGCGCGCCTGTGATGCGGATCGCCTGACCGACGTTTTCAGGTGTCAGTCCCCCGGCCACGAACCAGGGATGGCGGAAAACCTGCTCCGCCAGCAGGGTCCAATCGAACCGCGCGCCCACGCCGCCGGGCAGATGCGACCCCTCGGGCGGTCTGGCGTCGAACATCAGATGATCGGCGAACGGCTCCCACGCCTCCGCCCCGGCGAGATCCTCGCCCGTCCGGATCGGCAGGACCTTGATGATCCCGGCCCCGGTCAGCATCCGGACCTGTTCAGCCCGCGCCGGGGTCTCGGATCCATGCAGCTGGATCAGGTCGGGCTTCAGGATCAGGGCGATTTCGGTCAGCAGGGCGTCGTCGGCGTCGACCGTCACGGCCACGATCTTCGCTCGCCCCGGACCCTGGCCCCGGGCGCGCTCAAACAAGGTGGCGGCGTGCAACGGCGCGATGTGGCGGGGGCTTTTCGGGAACACAACCGCGCCCACGAAGGCCGCGCCGCCGGAAAGCGCCGCGTCCAGCGCGTCCGGCGTGGTCAGGCCGCAAATCTTGGCATGGGCGCTCATCCGCCGCAGGTGCCCGCGCCGTCCGCCGGGGTCAAGGTCAGCGTCAAGGCCGGTACAGGTCCGCGTCGGGATCGGCCCCGCCGCGGATCGCCGCTGACACGACCTGCGAGGCGATCACCGAATAGGTGATGCCATTGCCGCCGAACCCCATCACCGCCCAGGCGTGATCCATATCGGGCACGGGCGTGATCGACGGCAGGCCCGTCGCGCTCTCGCCGAACGCCCCGGCCCAGCTGTAATCGACCTCGAACCCGACCTCGGGCAGCAGCCGTTTGAGTTTGGCGGCGATGGTCTCGCATTTCCGCTTCAGCTTCGCCTTGTCGGCATGGGCGTCCGGCGACGGTTCGTCCTCGCCGCCGACGATCAGACGACCGTCCCCGCCCATGCGGAAATAGAGGTAGGGGTCGGACGCCTCCCAGACGAGCGTGTCCTTGAGCCAGGCCGGGCAGCGCTGGCGCGGCTTCGACGCCATGGCCCAGGTCGAGATCACCTTCGCCCCCGGCGTCGGCACCCCCTTGGGAAACTCGTAGCCGCAGCAGAACACCACCGATTTCGCCCGCACCGCGTGGCCGGCGTCGGTCAACAGCGTCACCCCGTCCGGATCGCTGGCGGACTCCAGCACCTCGACAGGAGAAAAGACCTTCGCCCCCTTCGCCTGGGCCCGCCGCAGCAGACCGGCCGCCAGACGGGCGGGGTCGCCGCTGGCCGAGCCCCCGCTGACGATGGCCCCCGTCCTGTCGATGCCGAACCGTTCCCGCAGTTCGGCCGGGCCGATGTAATCGCTCTCCAGTCCGATCGCCGCCCGCGCCTCCGCCTCGGCCTCCAGGGCGCGATGGCCGTACACGTCCCCGGCCAGATAGAGCGTATCCTTGTCGTGGCAGCCGCAGACGATCCCCTCGTCGGCGATGACCTGTTTGAGATCGTCCACCGCCCGCCGCGACCGCAGATACGCCCGCTTCGCCCTTGCCATGCCGATCCGCTCCTCCAGCGCCGTCAGCGGCAGATCGATCTCCCACTGGAGCAGGGCCGTAGAGGCCATGGTCGACCCGGTCAGCGGCGGCCGCCGGTCCAGCACCGCCACGGAATGATCCCGGCTCAGCTCATGCGCCATGAAGGCCCCGCTGATCCCCGCCCCTACGATGGCGACATCGACCGAGATCGCCTCATCCAGCCGCCGGACCGGCACGCCCAGACCGTGACTGTCCGCCCAGAGCGAGCGGCCGGTGCGCAGGTTTCGCTTGATCGTCGCGCCGTTCATGCCGTCTCCGCTGGAAGCGGAGCTTTAGAGCCCGAACGCGGCGGCGGTTCCGTCAGGCGAAGATCAGGTCGATCTGCCCCTGATCCAGCAACCGCCAGGCCCCCGGCGCGAGATTATCAGGCAGCGACAGGCCGCCGACCCGTTCGCGGTGCAGGCCCTCGACGTGGTTGCCCACCGCCGCGAACATTCGCCGCACCATGTGATAGCGGCCCTCGGTCACGGTCAGCCGCGCCTCAGTGGACGACAACACCTCCAGCACGGCGGGCGACAGCGGCTTGTCCTCGCCCTCCAGCACCAGACCGCCGGCGGCGAAGACATCGCCCTCGGTCCCGTCCAGCGGCCGCGCCAGCGTCGCACGATAGACCTTGGCCACATGCCGCTTGGGCGAAATCACCCGGTGCAGCAGGTCGCCGTCGTCGGTCAGCAGCAGCAGGCCTGTCGTCTGCTTGTCCAGTCGGCCGATGGTCGAGATCGCCGGATCGCGCCGCCGCCAGCGTGGGGGCAGAACATCATAGACGAGGGCCCCGTCCTCCTTGCGCGAACAGGTCATGCCCAGCGGCTTGTGCAGCATCATCACCAGACCCGGCGTCGGATCCAGCGGCTCGCCGTCGATCTCCATCCGCGACGGCAGGTCCGGCGTCACCGCGATCCGCTTCGACACGTCTGTCAGATCGGTGCCGTCCAGCACGATGCCGCCCGCCTTGCCCAGCCGCGCCATCTCGGTCCGCGAGCCGTAACCCATCGAGCCCAGCAGCTTGTCGACGCGCGAGGTGGGGGTCTTTGTCATTGCCCTATCGCCCTTCGGGCTACTTGAGGGCGAGTTCACTTCACCGCCTCGAACACCTTGTAGCCGCCGCTGTCGGCGATCATGTCGACCCGTTTGAAGGCGTCCTTCAGCTCCGCCTCATAGGGCAGGTGGCGATTGGCCACGATCCAGAGAACACCGCCCTTCTTCAGCAGTCCGGCGGCCTTGCGGATAAAGG
>JALYPS010000418.1 GCA_030856285.1 Pseudomonadota bacterium | reverse complement strand
AACTGGACCTTCGGCCGGCTCACGGTCCTGCTGCCGAACGGCGAGACGCACCAGCTGGAAGGCACGCAGCCGGGGCCTACCGCGATCTTCGACATCAAGGACTATCGCTTCGCCCGCCGCGTGCTGGCGTCCGGCGACATCGGTTTGGCCGAAGCCTATATGGCCGGCGAATGGGAGAGCCCGCAGTTGGCCGCCCTGCTGGAATCCTTCGCCCACAACTATGATCACATCCAGCGGCTGGCCGATGGCAACCCGCTCATGCAGGCCATCAACTGGCTGTCGCACAAGCGGCGGCGAAACAGCCGGGCCGGGTCGAAGAAGAACATTCACGCCCACTACGACCTGGGCAACGCCTTCTATGCGTCCTGGCTGGACCAGACGATGACCTATTCCTCGGCCCGGTTCGCCCGCACCGGCATGGCGTTGGATCAGGCCCAGCGCGAGAAATACGCCTCCCTCGCCCGGCTGATGGAGCTTCGATCCGGCCAGTCGGTGCTCGAGATCGGCTGCGGCTGGGGCGGGTTCGCCGAGTTCGCTGCGAGGGAGGTCGGAGCGCGAGTCACGGCCGTGACCATCTCAAAGGAACAGTACGACTTCGCCCGCCGCCGGATGTTCAACGCCGGTCTGGCCGAGCGGGCCGATATCCAGCTGATCGACTATCGCGACGTCGAGGGCCGGTTCGACCGTGTCGCCTCCATCGAGATGTTCGAGGCTGTGGGACAGGAGTACTGGCCCGCCTATTTCGGCAAGATCCGCGATGTGCTGGAACCCGGCGGCCTCGCGGGCCTGCAGATCATCACCATCGATGACGCCTTGTTCGATGACTACAATCGCAAGACTGATTTCATCCAGAAATACATCTTCCCCGGCGGCATGCTGCCTTCGGAGGACCGGCTGAAGCCGGTCATCGACCGCGCGGGTCTCGGCTGGAGCAACGTCGAACGCTTCGGTCAGGACTACGCCGACACGCTCAAACTCTGGGACGAGCGCTTCCAGGCCGCCTGGGGCGACATCCGACGCATGGGCGGCTTCGATGAGCGGTTCCGCCGCCTGTGGCGCTTCTATCTGGCCTATTGCGAAGCAGGGTTCC
Organism: Pseudomonadota bacterium; assembly: GCA_030856285.1. Classification (GTDB taxonomy): domain Bacteria; phylum Pseudomonadota; class Alphaproteobacteria; order Caulobacterales; family Caulobacteraceae; genus Brevundimonas. The sequence continues at coordinate 2,787 of JALYPS010000418.1, read as the reverse complement.
GCTCGACCCGCACGGATGTGATCCAGCTGGCCCTGACCCGCGCCTGACCCGACCGCCCGGCGATGCTAGAACAGGGGCATGGCCTCTCCCCTGATCTCAACCGCCGACCTCGCCACACGCCTCGGCGAGCCTGGACTGCGCCTTGTCGACGCCAGCTGGCACCTCGACGGCCGCGACGGCCGACCGGATTTCGAGGCCGCCCGCCTGCCCGGCGCTGTCTTCTTCGATCTCGAGGCCAGCTCCGATCCTGACAGTTCCCTGCCCCACATGCTGCCGGCGCCCGGCTTCTTCGCGGCGCGGATGGGTGGGCTGGGCATCGCCGCCGACGACAGCATCGTCGTCTATGACACGGTCGGCGTCCGGTCCTCGGCGCGGGCGTGGTGGATGTTCCGGGCCATGGGCGCGAGCTACGTCCGTGTCCTAGACGGCGGCCTGCCGAAATGGTTGGCGGAACACCGACCGGTCGAATCAGGCCCTGCGCCTCTGCCCCCGGCGGCGACCTTCACGCCGTCCGCCCGACCTGAACTGCTCGCCGATCTCGCTGCCATCCGCGCCGCCCTGCGGGCTGGAGACCAGGTGCTGGACGCCCGCGCCGCCGACCGGTTCGCGGGTCAGGCGGCCGAGCCGAGGGCGGGCCTGCGCTCCGGCCATATGCCCGCCGCCCTGAACCTGCCCTTCCCCGGCGTTCTGAATGCCGACGGCACGATGAAACAGGGCGAGGCGCTGGCGCAGGCTTTCCGCGCGGCCGGGATCGATCTGGACCGCCCGGTCGTCACCACCTGCGGCTCCGGCGTCACTGCCGCCATCCTCAGCTTGGGCCTCGCCGTGCTGGACAGGCCGTCGCGTCTCTATGACGGCAGCTGGGCCGAGTGGGGCGGACGGGCGGACACCGAAGTCGTGTCCGCCCCAACCACCTGAGCCTCAGTTCGCCGGCGCGACGTCCGGCAGCTCCAGGTCATCCGGCACGATCGCATCGCTCTCGCCGCGCGACACCACCGTCGCCGCCACCAGATCACCGGTGACGTTCAGGGTGGTGCGGCACATGTCGAGGAAGCGGTCGACGCCGAGGATCAGGCCGATCCCCTCGGCGGGTACGCCGACCATCACGAGGATCAGGGCGATGACCGGCAGCGACCCCGCCGGCACGCCGGCCGTGCCGATGCCGCCCAGGATGCAGACCAGCATCACCACCAGCTGCTGTTGCAGGTTCAGGTCGATGTTGAAGAACTGGGCCAGGAACAGGACCGTGACCCCCTCGAAAAGGGCCGTACCGTTCTGGTTCGCCGTGGCCCCCACCGTCAGCACGAACCGCGAGATGCGGCGCGGCAGTTTCAGCTTCTCTTCCGCCGCCTTGATGGCGATCGGCAGGGTGGCGTTCGACGAGGCCGTCGAGAAGGCCACCACGAAAGGCTCGCGGACGCCATTGGCGAACTTCAACGGGTTCATGCCACCGAAGATCAGGATCAGCAGCGGATAGACGATGAACATGTGGATCGCCATCGCGCCCACCGCCACGCCCGCATAGGCCCCAAGCTTGACCAGAAGCTCCCAACCGAACACGGCCGAGAGATTGAACATCAGGGCGGCGATCGCGATCGGGGCCAGTTTGATCACGAGGTTGATGAGCTTCATCATCACCTCGAACAGGCCCTGCAGCGTCTGCTGAAGCGCGTCCGTGGCCGGCGACTTGGCCATAACCATGCCGATGCCGAAGATCAGGGCGAAGACCATCACCGGCAGGATCTGGTTCTCGGCTGCCGCGGTGACGACGTTGGACGGGATCATGTCGAGGAAGAACTGGCCCGCCTCAATGCTCTTGGGCGCATTGCCGACGATGGTCGCGGCCCCTTCGGCGCCTTGAGCCAGCAGTTGCTGCGCCAGCGCCGGATCGACCCCGTCGCCGGGGCGGAAATAGTTGACCATGCCCAGGCCGATGCCGACGGCGATGGCCGAAACGATGATTGTAAACAACAGGGTTTTGAACCCGACCCGGCCCAGCGACTTCAGATCGCCCATCTCGGCGACCCCGACCGCCAGGGCTGCGAACAGCAGCGGCAGAACCAGCATGAACAGCAGGCGCAGGAAGATCTGGCCGACCGCCTGGATGATGTCCATCACCCAGGGAATGACCTCCAGCCCCATCAGGTTGACGTAAAGCCCCCCGCCCATGCCGACTGCAAAGCCCAGCAGCATCCAGAGATAGAGCGGGATCCCGCCACGTTTTTTCGTCGTTTCCATCTTTCCCCCTGGCGCCTGTCCCGGCGTCCTATCGAATCGGCAGGGCGTAAATCAGCCCGGCGGGTCTTGCGTTCCATTGTGCGTTAAGCCCACGGGCCAGGTCGAGCGAGGAATCCGTCCCAACGTTCCGTGAGAAGATTTCACCGTAGTTTCCCTGGGCCTCGATGGCCGCCTTCGCCCAGTCCTTGCGCAGGCCCAGCATGGGTCCGACCTCGCCCTCGACGCCGAGCAGGCGGCGGATGGCCGGATTGGGCGAGTCCTCGGCCATCTGGCCTGCGTTGTCGCTGGTCACGCCCAGCTCCTCCGCCAGGATCAGCGCGTTCAGCGTCCAGCGCACGATCGAGGTCCAGGCCTCGTCCCCCCGCTTGACCGCCGGACCCAGCGGCTCCTTGGAAATCACATCGGGAAGGATGACGTGCTGTTCCGGGTTGGCCATGGTGGTGCGCGCCGCCGCGAGGGCCGAAATATCCGCGCTCAGAACGTCGCAGTCCTCCCGCGCATAGGACGCCCGCGCCGCTTCCTCACTGGCGCCCACCACCGGGGTGTATT
>JALYPS010000415.1 GCA_030856285.1 Pseudomonadota bacterium | reverse complement strand
CCAGGACCCTGTCGCCCACCGTCGGCGACGAGGTGAGGCTGGATCGCGCAGCGCTCGGGCTTGAAGCCGGCGTGGCCCGCCGCGACGGACGATTGCTGGATCAGGCCGGACGCGACCTGCGGGTGCTCGTCGAATCCGCCTCGCCGGACTACCGTCCCCTGACCCGGGCACGCGCCCTCGCCCTGGCCGGGGCCGGACTGATGGCCTTGGCGCGTCTGGCCAGGGACGAGGCCGCGACGACCCAGGGGCAGGCCCTGTTCGCCGCCGCCGCCGATCAATTCACTCCCGACCACAGTCCGCTGGACTGGGTGGCCGTGCAGCTCGCCCCCGGCGACGCCGACACGCCGCTGGCGCGGTTGATCCAGGCCGAGACCCTGACGCGCGAACCCGGCCTGATCCTGGGCGCGCTCGCCCGTGAACGGCGACTGGCGGCCGAGACGGCCCTGGCCGAGGCCATGGGTGATGTTGAGAGCCTGACCGGGCTCGAGGCTGTCGTGCGGCGCGGTCTGGCCGAGTCCGCCGGCGCCCAGCCGCTGGAGTGGGTCGCCGACCAGATCGGCATGGCGCATCTGGCCCTGGCCAAGGCGCGTCTGACGGCCACTGAACCTCGCGCCGTCGGCATGATGCTGGCCGAGGCCATCGAGACCGCCCGCGAATGGGGCGCTCCGGCGCTGGTCCAGCGCGCAGCCCTGCTGCAGCTGCAGGCAGCTGCGGCCTAACCCCCCAGCGCCACGAACCCGCCGTTGCCGAAGCCCGGCTTGCCGTAACGCAGCGGCTGACCGTCCTCGGCCATGACCCGGCCGCCGGCGGCTTCCAGCACTGCCTGGCCCGCCGCAGTGTCCCATTCCGAGGTCGGGCCGGTGCGCGGATAGGCGTCGAATCGTCCCTCGGCGATCAGGCAGAATTTCAGTGATGAATCCATACCCTGCCACTGGACGCAGCCATGGCGCGACGCCAGCCGCACGGCCTCCACATCGGTCATGGAGTGGCTCATCACCGCCATGGGCGAGGCGGGCCGGTTGCGCACCTTGATGGCCTGCCAGCCCTCGCCGAACCGGCGACGGAACGCTCCTGCGCCCGGCGCGGCGCTGCGCCAGCTGGTCGCGGTGGCGGGCGCCGTCACCACCCCGGCGACCGGCGATCCCTTGTGGATCAGGGCGATGTTGACGGTGAAGGCCTCTCGCCCCTCGACGAAGCCGCGGGTGCCGTCCAGCGGATCGATCAGCCAGAACCAGTCATTGGCCGAAGCGGGCGCGCCATCAGTGGCGACGGCCTCTTCGGCGACGGTCTGAACGCCGGGATACAGGGTCGCCAGACGCGCGAGGATCAGGGCCTCGGCCTCCTGATCGGCGCGGGTGACCGGACTGTCGTCGGCCTTGGACTCGGCGACCACGCCGTTGCGCCAGTAGGGCAGGATGACCCGCGCGGCGTCCTCGGCGAGGTCGGCCAAGGCTTCGGTCAGTGCGCCGGACGCGAGGTCGGCGGTCAGTCGTTTGTTCATGCCCGCCCGATTAGAGCATCGGACCGGTTTCGCGAACCGGCAAATCAGGTCAGCGTCCGCCCCATTCCGACTGTTGCGCGCAAGGCCCGATGACCGACACCGCCTCTCCCCTCCCCGACGGCCAGGCCCTGGCCGCCTTGATCGCCGGCAAGCTGTGCCACGATTTCATCAGCCCGGCCGGGGCGATCAGTTCGGGCCTCGATCTGCTCAAGGACCCCACGGCCCAGGACATGCGCGACGACGCCATGGGGCTGATCGAGGCCAGCGCCCGGAAGATGGTGGCCCTGGTCGCTTTCGCCCGCGTGGCTTTCGGCGCGGCGACCTCGTCCGAGCGGTTCTCGGGCGCTGAACTGGGCGATCTGGTCTCCGGCCTGACCGAAGGCGGCCGGGCGACGCTGGAGTGGGCCGCCGGGGACACGAGCTATTCCAAGGCCCAGTCGCGGGCGCTGGTGAACCTGGCGTATCTGACCATGGCCGCCCTGCCGTCGGGCGGCGTGGCGACCATCGCGACGCGGACCGACGGCGCCCGACTGGTCATCGAGGGACGAGCTGAAGGCGCCCGCGCCCGCCTGAAGGGCGAGGCCGTCGCCGGACTGGCGGGGCAGCCCCTTTCCGAAGGCCTGCCCGGACAATGGATCCAGCCCTACTGGCTCTGGCTGACCGCCCGTGACGCCGGCGGCTCGCTGGACTTTCAGGCCGAGGAGGGGCGGGTCGTCCTGACCGCCCACATGCCTAACTGACACTTAAGCCGGTTTCCCAAGGACTCATTAACCGGCTCGGGCCGACTATAGCGATCATGTACACGTGTGCGTTGTGTGTACCAGTTCCGGAACCCGAATTTTGACCCCCAGAACCTGTCTGATCGTCGACGACAGCCGGATTATCCGCAAGGTTGCGCGCCGCATCGTCGAGGGGCTCGGCTTCGAGGTTGATGAGGCCGCAGACGGGTCCGAAGCCCTCGCCTTCTGCGGCGGGGTGATCCCGGAGGTCATTCTGCTGGACTGGTCCATGCCGGTGATGGACGGCATGACCTTCCTGCGCCGCCTGCGCGCCCTGCCCGGCGGCATGGCCCCCAAGGTCCTGTTCTGCACCATCGAGACCCGCGCCGAACGCATCGCCGAGGCCCTGTCGGCCGGGGCGGACGACTATGTGATGAAGCCGTTCGACGGCGAGATCCTGTCCTCGAAATTCGCTGAAGTGGGGGCCGTCTGACCCCATGAGCCCGCCATGACGCCCGAAGACTTCGACCGCCTGCAATCACTGATGGCCTCGCGCGCGGGCTTTCGGCTGACGCGCGACCGGATGAAGTTGGCCGAGCATCGGCTGGGCCCGGTAGCCCGGCGCGAAGGATTCGAGACCGTCGAGGCCATGCTGGGTTCGCTCTGGGCCAAGCCTGTCGCCAGCCTGGGCTGGGCCGTGATCGAGGCCCTGCTGAACCCCGAAACATGGTTCCGGCGCGACCGGGTCAGTTTCGACACCCTCGGCAAGGAACTGCTGCCCGCGCTCGGCAAGGCCCGGGCCGGCCAGCCGGTCAAGCTCTGGTCCGCCGGCTGCTCGACCGGCCAGGAGGCCTGGTCGCTGGCCATCGCCGCCCAGGAAGCCGGCGTCCCTGTCGAGATCGTGGCCACCGACCTGTCCCAGCGCGCGCTGGAGAAGGCCCGTTCCGGCGCCTATACCGGCTTCGAAATCCAGCGCGGCCTGAAGGCCGAGACCATGCTGCGCTGTTTCGACCAGGCCGAGGACGCCTGGATCGCCAGGGCCGAGCTGCGCGCCACGGTCCATTTCGCCCGCGCCAATCTGGTCGACGCCCCGACCGACGCCCACCAGTTCGATATCATCTTCTGCCGCCACGTCCTCGGCGACGCCGATCCGGCCAGACGCGGCGAGATGTTCGACAATCTGGAACGGCGGCTGGTCGATGACGGCTGCCTGTTCCTCGGCCCGGACGAACAGCCGGAAAACGACAGCATCGCCTTCCGCCCCGTCGCCGGCCGCAAGGGTCTGTTCGTCAAATCCCCTGCGGCCCTGCGGCGGGTGGCCTGAGTCCCGGTCTGTTTCCGGTACGGCTTCCAACACAGCAACGAACCGGCCGCTACGCGGTTATAGCTTCACCGGTGGTAGTCCCCGGCGAGGGGTGACGCGTGAAAGTCAGCAAGCCGGAGCTTTCGTTTCAGGACAGGGTCGCCGGCATCTGGGGTGGTCTTGAGGAGATCGTGCGGACCGCGGACGATCCCGACCTTGCGATGGCGGACTTCTTTCAGGTCACGCTCCAGCAGCTCGTTGCATGGCGCGCCGCCGAGGGCCGACAACGCTGCCCCGGCGTGACCACGAGAGGTCATGGCTGCCGGAACTATGCCTCGGCCGTGGTCGACTACGATCCGCGCGTCTGGGTCGCTCGGGACCCGGGATTCTGCCCGAACCATATGAAGTCGCAGCACGATATGGCGGCGGCGCGGAAAATCGCCGGGCGAAACGTCTCGGCCGAGGATGACGCCGGCCTCACAGCCCGCTAGCCTGCCCCTTCATAGGGGAGGATGAATCATGCGGCTGCTCTGGCTTGTCGGTTCATTGGCGCTCGCGCTGCTGATTGCGGTGCTCACCTTGCAGGTTCCGACGCCCGCGGGCGTCGGCGCCCCGGCCGCAGACTTCTCGGCCGGGCGGGCCATGACCGACGTCCGCGAGATCGCCCGTCGCCCGCATCCGGTCGGTTCGGCCGACCATGCGCGGGTCCGGGCCCTGCTGCTGCAACGGATGGCGGCGCTGGGCCTGCAGACTTCCACCCAGAACGGCCCCCTTTCGCCCGCGGCCGTGCGCCGGTTCGAGCGTGAAGGCGGCTCCGCCGCCGGGGTCGAGCTGACCAATCTCATCGGCGTCCTGCCCGGACGCGACCCGCGCCTGCCCGCCGTCGCCCTGATGGCGCACTATGACACTGTGCCGGATTCCGCCGGCGCGGCGGATGACACGGCGGGCGTCGCCGCCATCCTCGAGGCTGTTCGCGCCATCCGCGCCCGGGGTCCCGCCGACCGCACCCTGGTCGTCATCCTGACCGACGGCGAAGAACTGAACCTCGACGGCGCCCGTGCCTTCTGGGGCGGCCACCCCTTGCGCGACCGCATCGGCGCGGTGGTCAATCTGGAGGCCCGCGGCGGCGGCGGCCGGGCCATGATGTTCGAGACCGGGCGTGGCAACGCCGGGACCATCAGCCTTTTCGCTCGCGCCGGCGCCCGCGCGACCGGCGGCGTCTCGTCCAATTCGCTGGCGGTGTTCGTCTATGAGGCCATGCCCAACGGCACCGACTTCACCATTCCCAAGGACCGCGGTGTCCAGGGGGTCAATCTCGCCTTCATCGACCGTCCGGAACAGTATCACGCCGCCGCCTCGACCCCCGACGCGCTCGACCAGGGCAGCGTCCAGCATATCGGATCGCAGGCGCTTGAGACGGCGGACGCCCTGTTGCGCGCGCCCTCCCTGCCTGCCGCGACGGCCAATCTGGTCTATGCCGACCTGTTCGGACGCATCATCGTGGGCCATACGCCGGTCATGGGATGGGGCCTCCTGGGACTGGCCTTCCTCGGCCTCGGCGTCGCAGTCTGGCGCGCCCGTTCACAGGCCGGCCTTAGCTTCGCCGACGCCGGACGGGGCGCAGTCGACGGCCTGTGGTTCCTGTCGACGGCATTGGTCCTGACCCAGCTGGTTCGCCTGCTGGCCGGACCGATGTCGGGTCGGGCCGATAGCGCGGACGCCTACTACACCCTTCTCGCCCGCCTGCCGTGGATGGAGGCGGGCGCCGCCCTGACGGTGCTGGCGGTCGCCCTCGCCCTGTTCGGCGGACGGACGCGCCTCGACCGCCGGATCGTCGCGGGAGCCATAGCGGTGGCCGCGGTCGCCGCCCTGATCCTCGGCGGCCTGAGCACCATCATCATCGGCGCCGCCGTCATCGCCATCGGCCTGTCGCTGTTCCCCGGCCTTGCCGCCCGCTCGACCTGGGGGGGCTGGACCGGCCTGATCGGCCTGATCCTGATCCTTGGGACGGTGGCGCAGGCCCTCGCGCCCGAGGCCGCCTTCCTGTTCGTCTGGACCGGCCTGCTCGCCGCCGTCGCCGCCGCCCTGGCCGCCTTCCTCGACCCCGGCCTGTCGCGTCCCGGCTCGCTGGTCCCGGCCGCCATCGCGGCTGTGCTCGGCGGCGCCTGGATCATGGCTCAGGCGCACACCGTCTTCCTCGGCATCGGCATGGACATGCCCGGCGTGCTGGTCCTGCTCGGCCTGCTGGTGCTGATGCTGGTCCGGCCGCTCAGCCCGGAGCAGCGCCTGACGCGCCCCCTGCTGATCGCGGCGGCGGCGGCTTTGCTGATCGGCGGCGGCCTGTCGGTCGCGGCCCAGGTGATGGAGCCGATGGTCGATGCCAGCACGGCCTGACCCGACGATGGCCACGCCCCTCTACCTCGAAGACCTCCACGTCGGTCAGACCTTCGTCAGCGACCCGGTCACCGTGACCACCGACCAGATCAAGGCCTTCGCGCGCGAGTTCGACCCCCAGCCCTTCCACCTCGACGAGGACGCCGCCCGCGACACCCTGTTCGAGGGCCTCGCCGCCAGCGGCTGGCACACCGCCGCCCTGACCATGCGCATGCTGGTGCAGTGTTTCCCACTGGCCGGCGGTCTCGTCGGCGCGGGCGGAGAGACGACCTGGCCCCGCCCGACCCGGCCCGGCGATGCCCTGACCCTCCACGTCGAGGTGCTGGAGATCATCCCGTCCCGGTCCCGCCCCGACCGCGGCATGATCCGCACCCGCAGCGAGACGCGGAACCAGCATGGCGAGGCGGTTCAGGTCTCGACGGTGCGTATCGTGGCGTGGCGGCGGGCGGCTGGAGCCTGAACGTCGCTTCTGCTCAGGGAAAGCGCGACCGCTTACGACCCATTGCGGACACTACCCGATGGGCGAGGGCTCCACCTCGGGAAGGTCAATCCCAAACCTCGCTGCACACCATCTGTTTGCGCGGTAAGCGGCGTGACCTGTTCCATTAAATGCAGCCCGCACCACGCAAATGTGGTTCGCGTTGGTTTCAGGCCGATACGTTGCGCTAACCGCCCTGCCGTCGCCGGTAACGACAGCCACTAAGCGATAACCTGACGCGGCGATCATTGTCGTAGGCGGTCTCCCATCCCACTGAGCAAGGCCCTCGCTGACAATTGTATCGTGCGCGAACTTGCCCGCTTCGACGCCAGATGGGGCGCTCAGGTACTCAGCAGTTACGCTCTCCCTTCTCATCCCCTCATCGATGGGCATGCGAAGCGGAGCCGAAATCGGTGTTTGGCCGACCAGCCACAGCGTAATGATGGAGTTCGCAAACACTACCATTTCCACACCAACGGCTATCAATCCGTGACTGACACTCGCCAAGATGGTGGTACATGAAACGTCGGCTTCCACCCATAGCCAACACCCGGAAAGTTCGCTTACCCCGCTGGCCCCGGCGTCAGGCTCGCCGTCCCGTCGCGTCTCTGCGTCGGCGGTCTGCTACGTCAAAATCGGTCGTACGCTCCATCTTTCAAAAAAGAACATATTGGCAACCAGAACAAACCATGTACTAACTGCGCTTCAACAGGGAGCGGGTCCAGGCGGGTCTCTCCCGGAACCAGATGGGAATCATGGCAAGGGAGAGTGGCAAGGTGGCAGCTCAGGCGAATCTGAAATTGGTGACGCGGGACGACGGCGACAAGCAGCGCGCTCTGGAGGCGGCGATCGCGCAGATCGATCGCGCCTTCGGCAAGGGCTCGGTGATGAAGCTCGGCAAGGGCGGAGCGGCGCTGGAGGCGATTCCGTCCGTCTCGACCGGCTCGCTGGGTCTCGACATGGCGCTGGGCATCGGCGGACTGCCGCGCGGTCGGGTCATTGAGGTCTTCGGTCCTGAAAGCTCGGGCAAGACGACCTTGGCCCTGCATACCGTGGCCGAGATCCAGAAGGCCGGCGGCACCGCCGCCTTCGTCGACGCCGAACACGCGCTCGATCCCGGCTACGCCCAGAAGCTGGGCGTCAATCTCGACGACCTGCTGGTGTCCCAGCCCGACACGGGCGAACAGGCGCTTGAGATCGTCGACACCCTGGTGCGCTCGGGCGCCGTGGACATCGTGGTGGTCGACTCCGTCGCCGCCCTGACGCCGCGCGCCGAGATCGAGGGCGAGATGGGCGACAGCCTGCCCGGCCTTCAGGCCCGTCTGATGAGCCAGGCGCTGCGCAAGCTGACCGCCTCGATCAACAAGTCGCAGTGCATCGTCCTGTTCATCAACC
>JALYPS010000406.1 GCA_030856285.1 Pseudomonadota bacterium | reverse complement strand
CTGTGCAGATGGCGGCCGAGGCCTATCAGCGCGACGGCAAACTGGCCGGACTGGCCACCCATCTGACCGATCTGGACTCCAAGCTCGGCGGCCTGCATCCGTCCGACCTGCTGGTCCTCGCCGGCCGCCCGTCGATGGGCAAGACCGCGCTGGCCACCAACATCGCCTTCAATATCGCCCGCAACTACCGCTGGGAGCCGACGCCGGAGGGCCGCAAGACGGTCAGTGGCGGCGTGGTCGCCTTCTACTCGCTGGAAATGAGCGCCGAACAACTGGCCATGCGGATCCTGGCCGACGCCTCGGGGGTGTCGTCGGACAAGCTGCGCAAGGGTGAGATCGACGCGGCCGACTTCGGCCGCATCCGCGAGGCCGCCGTCGAGATCGGCGAGAGCCCCCTGTTCATCGACGCCACCGGCGGCCTGTCGATCTCCAAACTGGCCGCCCGCGCCCGCCGCCTGAAGCGGCAGGAACACGGCCTCGATCTGATCATTGTCGACTATCTGCAGCTGATCACCGTCGGCGAGGGCAACAACCAGAAGAACCGGGTGCAGGAGGTGTCCGAGATCACCGGCGCCCTCAAGGCCCTCGCCAAGGAACTGAGCGTGCCGATCCTGGCCCTGTCGCAGCTGTCGCGTCAGGTCGAGCAACGCGAGGACAAACGGCCCCAGCTGTCCGACCTGCGCGAATCCGGCTCGATCGAGCAGGACGCCGACTGCGTCATGTTCGTCTATCGCGAGAGCTACTATCTGGGCCGCGCCGAGCCGCGCGAGGGCTCGCCAGAACACCTGCAGTGGCAGGAAGACATGGACCGGCTCGAGCATCAGGCCGAGGTCGTCATCGGCAAGCAACGCCACGGCCCTATCGGCATCATCAAGCTCAGCTTCGACGCCAACACCACCAAGTTCGGCAACCTTGCCCAAGGCCAGAGGTACGAGAACTACGGGGACTGAGGGTTCGTCCGGTCAAGCCGCAGTTCCGCGTCGGCGGCGCGGCGGCCTATGACCAGTTGGAGGGCCGCCCACGTCGCCATGTCCTCTGACTCATCAAGGTCCCGGACGGCTTCGTCGAATATCGCCTCGACCTGCCCGCCTTCGCCCGCGATGGCGGCAAGCATCATCAGCTCCTCGGCGCCCGCCGACGCCCAGTCAGCCGGCTCTGCCTGCAAGCGACGCAGCAACGCCCCGGCGTCCGACACGGCTCGGCGCTGCTGCAAGACCGGGACGACGAGCTTGAGCTGGTAGGCAAGGTTGGGCTTGGCCAACCACGACGGATCAGGGGTCACACCGGCTTCAAGTTCGGCCAGATAGCGGTCCCGCCCCGCCAGAAAAGCCACAGCGAGCGCCTCATCTCGAGCGCCCAGCTCGTACAGGCGCTGGACCGGCCAGGTTCCAAAGCCGTTCGCGATCTCCGCGGCTTCGGCCGGCGAAACCGAACCTGCATTCGAATGGAGGGACATTCTTTCCGCGACGGCGAGAGGCGTCAGCGCCGCCCCTACCCGCGCTGCGCCCAAGGCCAGGTCGCGGTCGCCCGCCGCCCCATAGGCCCATGAAGCCAGACCAAAGTCGTCGGTGCGGTCTTCCGGCGACCGATCCGAGGCTTGAGCTCTCGACACGAGCGCAGCCCCCAGGGCGCGAAGCTCATCCGTCGCGCCTGCTGCCTTCAGCGCTTCCGGCCCCCCCTCGGGCCAAGGCAAGTGTTCGGCAGCCGAGAGGATGTCCGCAAGCACGCGTGCCGCCGCTTCGCGGTCATAGCCGCCGCGCAACCGGGCTTGGTCGATCCTGATACGGATTCCGGAATTCGAATAGCCCTCGGCCCGGTCACCGCCGCTGACCAGAAAGGCCTCGGCTACACGCCAGTCATCGGCATACCAGGCCGCGATGCTGGCGAAGGTGGCCCGGGCGCCGTCACTCCATGGTCCGTCGACAGGCGCCTCTGTAACCAGACGGCGAACAACATCCTGCCGGTCCGAAGAGCTTGCTGCCTCCACAAGCGTCCACCGCAACTCGATGTCGCCGACCGGCTCGCGCATCGCGATGTCCCACAGGCCGATGGCGCGAGCGTCTCCCGGCAGGCCTGAGTCGTAGAACGACACGTCGCTGAAAAGGGCCAGCACTTGCTGCGCCTCCTCGGGCGACAGACCCTCATGCCCCTCGCCGGCCGCGATACGGGCGGCGAGCTCCGCGATTCTCCGTGCCCTGACGGGCGCGCGACGGCTTGCCGCCCGCCACGCACCGGCTGCGATCAAGTCGTTCAGCTCAAAGCCCCGGTCGCCCGCGACCGCCAGATCGGTCACGCAGGCCACCGGGTCAGGCCTCGAGGCGCAGTCGACGTAGCGCGCGCCGTCCGTTTGGGGCGCCAATGGCTGGGCCATAGCAAGCGCCAGAATCGGGC
>JALYPS010000388.1 GCA_030856285.1 Pseudomonadota bacterium | reverse complement strand
TGTTGATGGCGCGCGTCCAGCGCACGCCCGATCTGCCGGCCCTTCGCTACAAGCACCATGGGGTCTGGCGCTGCCTGACCTGGCGCGACTGGCTGCGGGCGCGCGAGGCGATCGCCGCCGGGCTGCTCACCGAGCTCGGGATCCAGCGGGGGGAGCGCATCGCCCTGATCGCGGCGACCCGCGTCGAGTGGGCGCTGTGCGACCTGGCGATCGCGCTGGCCGGCGCCGTCAGCGTGCCGATCTATCCCTCGAGCACGCCCCAGCAGGCGGCCTACGTCATCCAGGACAGCGGGGCGGTCGCGGTGATCGTCAGCGATCCCGGGCGGGCGCAGCGCCTGCGGGCGCCGGAGCACGCGGAGGCGATCGCGGCGGTGCGTCGCTTCATCGTGCTCGACCCCCGGCCGCTGCAGGGCGACCTGGCCTTCGACCAGTTGCAGCTGGCCGGCGAGGCCGCGCTCGAGCAGCAGCGGCCGACCCTGGCGGCCCTGGCGCTCGATCTGAGCCTCGCCGACCCCTTCACCTACGTCTACACGTCGGGGACCACGGGCGTGCCCAAGGGCGTGGTGCTCAGCCACAAGAACATCGTTTACAAGGCATGGGCGATCAAGAATGTGATCGCGGCCGACCGCTCGGACGAGCAGCTGATGGTGCTGCCGCTGGCCCACATGTTCGCCCGCCACCTGTTGTGGGGCGCGGTGGAGCAGGGGGCGGTGACCTCGTTTGCGCCGGCGGGCGCCGGCCTGACCGCCGCGTTTCAGGAGGTCGCGCCTACGTATATGTGTGCGGTTCCGAGGATCTACGAGGAGTTCTACAACCGGATCCTCGGCGAGATCGAGACCGGCAATCCCGTCCGCCGGGCGGCCTTCGAGCGCTGCATGGAGGTCGGTCGCAAGGTCAGCATGTGCCGCCAGCGCGGGCAGGCGCTGCCCGGGGCGCTCGCGCTCAAGTCGAACCTCGCCGATCGGCTGTTCTTTGCGAAGATCAGAGAACAATTTGGTGGTCGCCTGCGCTTCTTCGTGTCCGGCGGGGCGGCGCTTCGCCGCGAGGTCGCCGAGTTCTTTCATGCGGTCGGCATCCTGATCCTCGAGGGTTATGGCCTGACCGAGACGACCGGCGCGACCAACGTCAACCGCCCGGACCGGTTCCGCTTCGGCACGGTCGGACCGGCGATGCCGGGCTCCGAGCTGCGGATCGCCGACGACGGTGAGATCCTGGTCCGCGGGGCCGGCGTCATGGAGGGCTATCGTGGTCTGCCGGAGGAGACCGAGGCGGTCCTCGATGCGCAGGGGTGGCTGCACACCGGCGACATCGGCGAGCTGCGCGACGGCTTCTTGATGATCACGGACCGCAAGAAGGACCTGATCGTGATGTCGAGCGGCAAGAACATCGCGCCGCTGCCGCTCGAGGGCCGGCTCCAACTCGGCGAGGGGATCGCCCACGCGGTGGTCGCCGGCGAAGGTCGGCCGCACCTGGTCGCGCTGATCGCCCTCGACCGCGAGGTGATGCTGGCGCTGTCGCGGCGCGAGGGCCTCGGATGTCGTAACTATGGTGATCTGGCGCGTCACCCGCGCATCCGCCAGGTCGTCCAGGGCCACATCGATCGGCTGAACGCCGACCTCGCCAACTTCGAGGCGATCCGTCGCTTCACGATCCCGCCGGCCGAGTTCAGCGAGGTCACCGGTGAGCTGACGCCGACCGGCAGAGTCCGCCGCCGCGAGGTCCTGGCCCGGTCCCAGGGGCTGATCGACCTGCTTTACGCCTGACCCTGAGCAGCACCTGAGCAACACCGACCGGCTCCCGAGCAGTTTGAGGTATCGGCGCTACCCTGCGCGATCAGGCTTGACCGACGCGGCGCACGCGGGTATCTAGGTCGCCCCTCGCGCAAGTGAGGGACCCGCAGGGCCGTAGCTCAGTGGTAGAGCACTACCTTGACACGGTAGGGGTCGACGGTTCGAAACCGTCCGGTCCTACAGGAAGAGAAGACCCGCCCGGTTCGCCGCGGCGGGTCTTCTTGTTTCTGCAGGTCTATCCGTCCGTACTGCGGGGTCCGTTTCCGAGGTGGAGCTGCGACGATCGGACCGCCCCCGATCTCGCGCGAGGCCGCCGGCTTGTGT
>JALYPS010000346.1 GCA_030856285.1 Pseudomonadota bacterium | reverse complement strand
GTCCAAACTGCCGAACGTGCGCATCGTCGGTTCGACCACTGCCACCGACACGATCTTCGTCGAGCCGACCGTCGAGCGCCTGCCGTCGAACTATTCGGACCTCAGCTATGGCCACAAGGCCTGGACCTCGCGTCCGCGCGCCAACAACCAGCCCTACGCCCCGGCGGCGGGTCTGACCTACACCGGCAACCCCGTCGATGAGACGGCGGTCCGGGCCTGGGTCGGGACGCTGTTCCAGTAGGACTTGAGCCCCGGCGTGCGCCGCGGGCGAATATCGAGACAGGGCCGGGTGGGGTGGAACCCTCGCCCGGCCCTTCCTATTTCAGCCATATGACCGATCCCGATATCGCCCCGACCCTTCGTTCCTCGTCCGGCTACGACCTTACCCCGCCCGACGAGACTCAGCGCGCGGCGTTGGAGGCCGATCTGTCCGCCGAGGAAAAGCGCGTGTTGCTGGCCCACGGCACCGAAGCGCCGTTCTGCGGCACCCTGCTGGGCGAGAAGCGGGCGGGGGTGTTCTGTTGCCGGGAATGCGGCCTGCCCCTGTTCCGCACCGGGACCAAGTTCGAGAGCGGCACCGGCTGGCCCAGTTTCACCGAACCGGTCGACCCAGAGCATGTGAAGGCGATCACCGACCGTTCCTGGGGCATGAGCCGCACCGAGACCCGTTGCGCCCGCTGCGACAGCCATCAGGGCCATGTGTTTCCCGACGGGCCGGGACCGGGCGGCCTGCGCTACTGCATCAACTCCGTGGCCCTGACCTTCGTACCCGAAGGCGAGCGGCTGCCCGACCCCTTGGGACGCGGCGACGGGGCGGCCTGACCTTGGCCTCATTTAAGGCTAGGGTGTTATTTCGGGTGGAGTCAGTTGTATGGCCGTTTTCGCATTGATCCTGGCTGCCGCGCTGGTGGCGTCAGATCCCGATGGCGTCGTCGCTACGGCCCCTGCCACCGCCGTCGATCTCAACGCCAACGTCCAGCCGATCGCCGCCTCGACTGAAGGCGCGACCCAGGACGCCGTACCCCACGGCCTGTCCACCGACCAACAGATCGACCGCTGGATCGCCGCCCGCTCGACCGCGGAGAAGCCTTGGGGTGAAGCGGCGCGTGAGACGCCGGATGATCGCAAGATGCATGGCGAGGTCAGTTTCGGCATCGGCACCGGCGGCTATCGCGACTATGGCGTGGCCGTATCCTTGCCCGTGGGCGAGCATGGCCGGCTGGACCTGCGCTACCGCCAGACCGAGAATGGCTATCCCTACGGGGGTTACGGCAGCGGCTATGACCACCCCGACTTCGACAACAGCGGCTATGCCTTCCCCGGCTATCAGCCGGAAGGCGCAGCCGCGGAGTACGAAAGCCGGCTGATGCGGCCGAACGGTCCGCCGCGGCGCTTTCCGCTGATCCAGCCGAATCGCGCCGACACGGACTGACTGCCGGTGAAGCCGGAACGGAAAAGGGCGGAGCTTGTAAAAGCTCCGCCCTTTCTGTCTTCAGAGGTGGTGCCGCCGGGGGGAATCGAACCCACGACCTCAGCCTTACCAAGGATGCGCTCTACCACTGAGCTACGGCGGCCTGATCTGAGGAAGCGGCCCTATAGCCAACCGGGGACAAAGGGGGAAGCCCCGATTGCGCCCGCTTGCGGAAAAGTTCGGCAGCGGGTCTGATCCGGCGATGGATGAGTCCGAGACTGCGTCGCCCCGTCCCGACCTGCCGGCGACCCTGCCGGACCCCCTGGCGCCGGCGAAAACGCCCGCGACGGCGCGGGCCCAGCGGCTGGCCACGGCCCTGCGGGACAATCTGAAACGGCGCAAGGCGGCCGCTCGGTCCGGGAAGCCTGCAAAGCCGAGCAACTGAATGTCATCGGCCGGACGGATGTCGGCCTTTCGCAAGTGCGATGGTCCGCGCTAGATAGCCGATCCCCCTTGCGCCCTGCACGGGGTCGCAAGAGACGACATGGACAGCATCGCCATCACCGGCGGCGCCCGTCTGAACGGAACCATTCCGATCAGCGGCGCCAAGAACTCCGCCCTCAAGCTGATGGCCGCATCGATCCTGACCGATCAGCGCTTGCTGCTGACCAATATGCCGCGTCTGGCGGATACGAAATTCCTTGGCCGCCTGCTTGAGGAGCTCGGCGTCCAGGTCTCCGAGCGCGACGGCGCCGACGGGCAGGAGACGCTGTTCCACGCCGCCGCCCTGACCTCGACCTTCGCGCCATATGACCTCGTCCGC
Organism: Pseudomonadota bacterium; assembly: GCA_030856285.1. Lineage (GTDB taxonomy): Bacteria > Pseudomonadota > Alphaproteobacteria > Caulobacterales > Caulobacteraceae > Brevundimonas. The sequence continues at coordinate 1,059 of JALYPS010000346.1, read as the reverse complement.
CAGATGCGGGCTTCGTTCAATGTGCTGGGGCCGCTGCTGGCCCGTACCGGCGAGGCCAAGGTGTCCTTGCCCGGCGGTTGCACGATCGGGGCGCGGCCGGTTGATCTGCACCTGCAGGCCCTGACGGCCATGGGCGCGGAGATCGAACTGGAGGAGGGCTATGTCATCGCCCGCGCGCCGAACGGGCTGAAGGGGGCGGAGATCGAGTTTCCGTTCGTCTCGGTCGGGGCGACCGAGCACGCCTTGCTGGCCGCCGTTCTGGCCGACGGCGTGACCGTGTTGCGCAAGGCCGCGCGGGAACCCGAGATCGGCGATCTGGCGCGCTGCCTGACCGCCATGGGCGCGCGGGTCGAGGGGATCGACAGCGATGTCCTGACCATCACCGGCGTTTCGTCCCTCGGCGGGGCGACGTGGTCGGTGATTCCCGACCGGATCGAGATGGGTTCCTACGCCGTGGCCGCCGCCATGACGGGCGGCGAGGTGCGGCTGACGAAGACGCGGCCGGAGCTGATGACGGCCCTGGGCGACAAGATGATCGAGGCCGGGGTCGAGGTGACGCCGACGTCTGACGGTGTGATCGTGAAGCGCGACCCGGCCGTGCGGCTCAAGGCGGTCAATGTGGCGACCGAGGTCTATCCGGGCTTCGCCACCGACCTGCAGGCCCAGTTCATGGCGCTGATGACCACGGCCGACGGCGACAGCGTGATCCACGAGAACATCTTCGAGAACCGGTTCATGCACGCGCCGGAGCTGACGCGTCTGGGAGCGGACATCCACGTTCAGGCCGGCGAGGCGGTGGTGAAGGGCGTGCCGATGCTGCACGGCGCCCAGGTCATGGCCACCGACCTGCGGGCCTCGGTCAGCCTGGTCATCGCGGGCATCGCGGCCCAGGGCGAGACCACGGTGGGGCGCGTCTATCACCTCGATCGCGGGTTTGAGCGGCTGGAAGAGAAGCTGAGCGCCTGCGGCGCCGAGATCCGGCGGATCAGGGGCGACGCGAATGAGCACTGAGGCCCGGGAAGTCGGGGAGGACATGACGGCGCGCGCGCCGGTCGAACC
>JALYPS010000304.1 GCA_030856285.1 Pseudomonadota bacterium | reverse complement strand
ATCCGACGAGCGCGCTCGCACCATCAAACCCTGGACCGACGACTACAACCTGAGCCGACCACACTCCGGCATCAAAGGCCTCACCCCGTGGACAAGGGTGAACAACCTTCTTGGAAACGACAACTAGCGCGCCGCCAGCCGCACCAGCTTGCCGTCTGCCTCGTCCGTGACGGCCCACACCGCTCCGTCGGCCGCCACCGCCACGTCGCGGACCCGTTCGCCGAGGTCGGTCATCAGCCGCTCCTCGCCGACGACCCGGTTTCCCTCCAGCACCAGTCGGGCGATGTGCTTGTCCTTCAGCACGGCGACCAGCAGATTGCCCCGCCATCCCGGGAACATGGCCCCGTCATAGAGGGTCATGCCGCCCGGCGCGATCGACGGGTCCCAGTAGTAGGCGGGCTGTTCGGTCCCCTCGCGGGCGGTGATGCCTTCATTGATCGCCGCGCCCCGGTATTCGACGCCGTAGGCGACGTCGGGCCAGCCATAGTTGAGACCGGCACGGTCCAGATTGACCTCGTCGCCGCCGCGCGTGCCGTGTTCGACGGTCCAGATCACGCCATCGGCGGCGATGGCGATGCCCTGCACGTTGCGATGGCCCAGCGACCAGATCTCCGGCAGGGCTCCGGCGCGGCCGACGAAGGGATTGTCGGACGGGATCGAACCATCGGCGTTGATGCGGATGGTCTTGCCCATGTGCGAGGCAAGGTCCTGGGCCTGGGGCCGCATCGGCGCATCGGACCGCTCGCCCAGGGTGATGAACAGATGACCCGCGCGGTCGAACGCCAAGGATGAGCCGTAGTGCAGCGCCCCGTCATAGGTCGGGGTGGCGCGAAAGATCACCTGCACGCCCTCGACCCGCGAGCCGTCGTCCGACAGCCGGCCGCGCGCCACGGCCGTGCCGTTGCCGCCTTCGCGAGGTTCGGCATAGCTCCAGTAGATCATCCGGTCTTCGCCGAAGCCCGGTCCGACCACGACGTCCAGCAAACCGCCCTGCCCGCGCGCGTCCACGGCTGGCAGGCCGGCGATCGGCTCGCCGACGGCGCCCGCGGCGGTGATGATGCGCAGACGGCCGGGCCGCTCGGTGACCAGCCAGCGGCCGTCGGGCAGAAGAGCCAGGCCCCACGGCTCCACCAGCCCGGAGGCCACCACCGTATGCACCATCGCTACAGCCGTGCGCACGCCCGGCGCGCGGGTCTGGCCGGCGAAGGCGGGTTGCTGGTTCGCGCCGTTGGCGGGACGGGTCTCGACCGCACCGCCGGGCCGCGCCTCGTCCTGCCCCGTGGCCCCACAGGCGGTCGCCAGGGCCACAACGGAAACAGAGACGGCGAGAGCGAGCAGGCGCATGGGAAACCCTTTGAAACGAACCAACAACGAACGGTCGTTCCAGCCTAGCCGTTCCGCCGCGGCGGCGTCACCTGTCTGCGACGCATCGCCCCGGCCGCGCGACGACGTGAAGGCGGCTTGAATCCGCCATCACTGGCCTATATAGGCACCGCTCCTCCGGCGGACAGACCAGTTCCCGCCGGGACTCGAGCGACGTGATCGTCAATTGGGGCTGGGTAGCTCAGCTGGTTAGAGCAATGGATTCATAACCCATAGGTCGGCGGTTCAAGTCCGCCTCCAGCCACCATCACCGCAACCCCTCCTGCTTCCCCGCGTTAACCGCCAAGGCTCAACGCCGAAGGCCCATCCCATGCGCATCCAGTCCATCACGCTCGCCGCCGTCGCCGCCATGGCGCTGGGCATGGTCGCCGCCTGCACGCCGGCTGAACAGAAGGAAGCCGAGGCCAATGCCGAGGTCGCGGGCGACCGCGCCGGAGAGGTCGCCGCCGAGGCCGGCGAGGTGATCGAGGCCGGAGCCATGAAGGCTGCGCGGGCGGTCGAGGAAGGCGCGGGCAACGTCGCCGCCCGACTGGAAGACAATCAGGCCGAGGCCGCCGCCGAGGGCCGACCGGGGGCCGTCGATCCCGCGACGGAAGAACGCGTGCCGGCCAACTAGGCCCTCATGCGGGCTCCGCCAGCAGCGCGTCGATCAGGGCGCGCGCCTCGGGGCTGGCCCAGTCGGCCTCGCCGGAGAAGGACGCGCGGATTCGGCCCTGGCGGTCGAGGATCACGGTCTGGGGCATCTTGCCCTCTCCCGGGAGTTCAAACGGCAGCTGGAATTTCATGTCGCTGTAGAGCGGCAGGGGTTCGTGCACGTCGATGAAGCTGCGCGCGTCGGCCAGACCGTCCTCGGTGGCGTCGACATTGATCGGCAGGACCATCAGATCGCTGTCCGGGTAGGCCTCGTCGAGACGGGCGAGGGTCGGCATCTCGGTGCGGCAGGGCGCGCACCACATGGCCCAGAGGTTGACCACCACCACCTTGCCGCGGAATTGGGCGAAGGTCGCGTCCGCGCCGTCGCGGGTCTTGAACACATAGGCCGGGGCCATCGGGGTGGCCGCGAGGGTCTCCAGCCGGGTCAGTGAGCCGGTGGCGAAGCGGGCCAGCGCGCTCTTCGCCGCGGGTTCGGGCGTTGCGGCTTTGAAGAAGGCGTCGCGATTGGCGTATAGCAGCCCGGCGCCCACGATCATGCCGACCGCCAGCGCGCCTGCGATCGCTATCCCCGCCGTCTTCGAGCCCTTCATGACCAAGCCTTCCGCCCCCGTTGATACAGTTAAGCCTTCTCCGAACGCGGAAGGTCAAGACATGTGGGGCGGGCGCTTCTCGGCGCGGCCCGCCGATATCATGCAGGCGATCAACGTCTCGATCGGCGTGGACCGGCGGCTGTGGGCCCAGGATCTGGCCGG